>JBDKJN010000273.1:0-6028 GCA_039796595.1 Bacteroidota bacterium | reverse complement strand
CTCGACTACTGTCCCGCGCAGAATGTTGCGAGTACCAACGGCAACGGCACCGAAGACGCGTCCTGGTTTCAGGTGTATCCCAACCCTGGCAATGATTATATAGCCTTGTCATTGCCGTATGACAATAAAACGTATACCCTCCAGGTATTCAATGACATCGGTCAATTGGTAATGCAAGAATCGTTTATTGCTGACGATCCTTTTATGGCCTTGAACACTAGCCAATGGGCCAACGGCGTATATGTGGTTCAGTTGACCGGCAATGGGATGCTGGAGCAACGCAAATGGATCAAACTTGCAGGTCGATGATTTGAAAAAGGTATATTACCTTCGCGGGCATGGAACAACATGCCCGTGTTTATGTTGCTGGCCACCGAGGAATGGTAGGTAGCGCATTGGTTCGAAAACTCGAGTCGGAAGGTCATACCAATATTCTTGTGCGGACTTCTTCGGAGCTCGACCTTCGCAACCAAGCTGCGGTCGACACATTCTTTGAAGAAGAAAAGCCAGAGTATGTCCTACTTGCCGCAGCAAAAGTTGGCGGCATCCATGCCAACAACACCTATCGTGCTGAGTTCCTCTATGACAATTTGATCCTTGAGGCCAATATCATTCATGCAGCCTACCGCGCCGGTGTGAAAAAACTGCTCTTCTTGGGTAGCAGTTGTATTTATCCTAAACTGGCTCCACAGCCTTTGCAAGAGGAGAGTCTATTGACAGGGCTTTTGGAATCGACCAACGAACCCTATGCCATTGCAAAAATTGCGGGAATTAAATTATGCGAAGCGTATCGCGATCAATACGGTTGCAACTTTATCTCAGCGATGCCGACCAATCTTTATGGTCCCAACGATAATTACGATTTAAACAATTCGCATGTATTGCCTGCGCTCATCCGTAAGTTTCATACTGCCAAAACGCAAGGGGATGCTTCGGTTGAAGTATGGGGTACAGGATCACCATTGCGTGAGTTTCTCCATGTCGATGACCTCGCAGAAGCCTGCTACCACTTGATGCAGCATTACAATGAAAAATTATTCGTCAATATCGGCTCTGGTGAAGACCTAAGCATTAAGGCCTTGGCTGAAATGATAAGCGATGTAGTAGGTTTCAAGGGTGCTATCCAATGGAATACCGACAAACCAGACGGTACTCCACGAAAGCTGATGAATGTATCACGCATCAACTCATTTGGTTGGAAGCATCGCATACAACTACGAGATGGAATTGAATCAGTATATGCAGATTTTAAATCCAAAGAGATATCTGAACTGCGCGCCAAATGAGAAATGTATTCCCACTATGGATTTGTTTTTCGTTTCTGTTCATTCTAGCAGAATGCGTCGAGGCCCAAAACAAGTTTGTACCCATCGCACGATGGTACACTCAAGACATTGATCGAGCTGTACTGCGCGACAGCTTAATTGTGCACAGCGGTAACAAACCACTAATAACTTCACAACTCAATGGAGTCCGGGTCAACTGTTTGCAGAAGGATACAACAAAAGTTTATACAACGCTTACGAATTATTTGTACCGCAAACATTTGGTGGAGTTCAAACATGAAGACGTTTGGGTGGCGATTGATCCGTTGCTGCATTTGGCCTATTGGCGTGATTATGCCGATACAACTTCCTATGCCGACACTACTCGTTTCTTTCAGAACACCCGTGGCATCCAAGTTCAAGGCACTATTGGACAACAATTTGGATTTGTAACCGGTTTTTACGAGAACCAGGGTCAATGGCCAGAATTCATGCGACGTCAAGCCGAAGCAACCGGCACTGCACCAGGTATGGGGCGCTGGAAGCGCTATAAGTTTCATGGTTTCGACTACAGCATGAGTTACGCTCAAATGCATTACAGTTTGAAGAAATGGCTGACCATTCGCGCCGGTCAAGGCAAACACTTTATCGGTCATGGGTATCGCAGTTTATTACTAAGCGATGTGGCCTATAACTATCCATTTGTCTCAGCCGATCTCATCACGCCAAATCGCCATTGGCAGTATACTACGCGTTATTTCGGATTACAAACGTTAGAAAGAATGCCACTCGGTGAAGTTCCCGAAGCATTGTTTAAGCGCAAAGCCATGACCATGCATTATTTATCATGGTCGCCCAATTCAAAAATAGAAATTGGGTTCTTTGAGGGAATCGTGTGGAATCGCTTTGGATCAAAAGGAAGTCACATGCCTTCGTGGGGAGCTTATGTCCCCGTAATTGGACTCAATACCGCATTGCTTGGTTGGGAGCAAGCCAATAATGTGATTACGGGGATGAATGCTCGTATATCCCCGCGCTCCGATTTGAAATGTTATGGTCAGTTTGTGATTGACGCCATGTCATCCTCACAGATGGGCTGGCAAGCAGGGGTTCAATGGTTCGATGCCGTTCCACGTCTGGATGTTCAATTGGAATATAATCACAGTGGATCATTGCTTTATTCGCACGACCAGGGATATGAATCCTACAGCCACTTTAATCAAAGCTTAGGTGCGCCAACCCTTCCCGGTTCTGATGAAGTATTAGGGATAATTGAATATCGCTATCGCCGCTGGGTGGGTCGAGCCAAATACAATCGCATTATTTCTTCAACACGCATTGGAGCTCCATGGTACGATTCTGAATTTGCCCAACAACGTGATACCCAACAGCAATTGATCGATCAAATGGACGCAGCCGTTGGATATCGGGTAAATATGAAATACAATTTAGAAGTGCTGTTTCATTGGATGTGGCGTGAACACCAACTAGAAGCACAAGGGACGAATTTAGGAGTACATAAATCCCAAATTTTCGGAATAAGTATCCGGACCAATTTGCACAATTTATATAACGATTTCTAAATTTTTAATTGTTTCCTAATTTTTAAGATACCTTTGAACGCATTCTGAGCGCAACCTCAGAACGCACCTTAACCCTCAACAGAATATCATGAACGAAATTTTTAAGGATATGGGCGTTGCCTTTATCACCTCCTTTATGGTGGTGCTAATTGCCACTCCTTCCTTGATCAAAGTAGCCAAAATGAAGCATCTGGTGGATGAACCTGGAGAAGCCAGAAAGCTTCATCGCCGCTCCGTGCCAACACTTGGTGGCGTCATGATCTTCGCCGGGACCATCATGGCTTATTGCATGTGGTTTCCTGCCCGTGAGGACTGGATGGGGCGGAATTACGATGCCATCGTCGCATTATCTGAGTTCAAGTATATTCTCACCTCGCTTTTCATATTATTCTTCTTAGGGCTTAAGGACGATATAATAGGTGTGAGCCCCTCTAAAAAATTATTGGTTCACTTAATTGTTGGGGTTATTATCGTTGTCGTGGCTGATATTCGTGTCACAGAATTATGGGGGCTTTTTGGATTTGAAGGAGAGTTGCCCAAATGGTTAAGTATCATCTTTTCAATCTTCGTATATATCGTGATCGTCAATGCGATGAACCTGATTGATGGAGTTGATGGCCTCGCTGCAGGTGTTGGAACCATTGCCGCATTCACATTTGCCTATTGGTTTTATAAAACCGATGACATCCCATTGGCGTTGTTGGCGATTGCACTTGGGGGATCTTTATGTGGATTTCTCATATACAATTTCCAACCCGCAAAACTGTTCATGGGTGATTCCGGCTCATTAATTATTGGGCTAATCATATTTGTGCTGGCCGTAAAAATGATTGAATTTCCAGTGCGACGTATCCTGCCGACAATGAAAGAAGTGAGTAAACCAGTTTTGGCAATGGCTATCTTGTGTTATCCGCTGATCGATACCTTACGCGTTTTTACCATACGAATGTTCCAAGGCAGATCACCATTTTCGGCTGACAAGAACCACATACACCATAAGCTTCTTTCTCTTGGATTTTCGCATCGTCAAACCTCATTGTTCTTGTACGGATTCACGCTTGCCATTATCGCTCTAGCTTTGGCAATGCCAGCTTACTCCCCAAATGTGAGCTTTGCTGTGGTAGGTGGATCTGCCTTTCTGATCTTGAATAGCATTTTCCTCTTCAAGCGCAAATCATCCAACCGAGTTGTAGAAAAAAACAACGAGAGTGCCTTGCCAAAATCGGCATAACACATTATCGGATTATTACAACCACTTAGTATTTGAAATTCGGGACAGCGTAGGCCTTGACCATTTTATCGTCGATGTCTTTCGGTGAAAGAATCACCAATCGCTCCATGACATTTCTAAATTCACGCACATTACCCGTCCAATCCAATTCTTTTAGCGCCTTGATTGCACCGTCCGTGATGCCTTTTTTGGGTTGTCCGTAATCCGTTGAAATAAGTTCCAAAAAGTGATCCGCCAGCAATGGAATATCTTCTTTCCGCTCACTGAGACTGGGCACTCGAATAACGATGACGGATAAACGGTGATATAAGTCTTCCCGGAAATTTCCCGCTTCTATTTCCTTTCGAAGATCTTTATTTGTAGCAGCTATAACGCGAACATTCACTTTGAAATCTTTGTCGCCACCAACGCGAGTGATTTTGCTTTCCTGCAAAGCACGTAAAACCTTGGCTTGTGCACTTAAGGCCATGTCTCCGATTTCGTCCAGAAACAAAGTGCCATTATCGGCTAGTTCGAATTTGCCTTGACGCGTTTTTATAGCCGAAGTAAATGCTCCCTTTTCATGCCCGAACAATTCACTTTCGATCAATTCAGCAGGTATTGCAGCACAATTGACTTCAATGAAAGGCGCAGCAGCACGTTCGCTTTGTTCATGCATTTGCCGAGCAACCAATTCTTTCCCTGAACCGTTGCCCCCGAGAATCAATACACGCGCTTCGGTTGGAGCTACTTTTGAAATCATTTCTTTTACCTCTTGAATAGGCTTACTCTCACCCACAATGCTGGTGCCCACAATTCGGCCTACTTTCTTGCGCAAAGTTTTGGTCTCCTTCACCAGAGCTGACTTATCCGTTGCATTGCGGAGTATCACCAAAATACGATTGAGGTCCAAAGGCTTTTGAATAAAATCATACGCGCCTTTTTTGATTGCTTCAACGGCAGTCTCAACATTGGCATGACCAGTTATGATGACGATTGGTGTTTCGACTTCCCTTTCTTTCAATTTCTCCAACACCTCCAATCCATCCATGCGTGGCATTTTGATGTCACAAAAAATCAAATCAAATACTTCCTTTTCGGCGATTTTAAGACCTGTAGGACCATCCTCCGCTTCGCTGACTTCACACTGTTCATATTCCAGAATTTCTTTGAGTGCGCGGCGAATTGTTGGCTCGTCATCAATGATTAATACTTTCGGCATAGTGAGTTGTATTTAACTTCAATATTTGATTTGGAATGCGAAAATACGAGGTTATCGCTTTTTCCCTTTATTTGATTGTGCACGTTTGTGCACACCTTCATTCAGCCGGCCTACTTTGACAAATCGAGGCATGAAGTACGCAGATTTATGCATATTCTCCAACAACACTCCTGCCTGAACGGTGGCATGAATAATATATAGTTCTTCTCCTTCCCAATGATGGACAATTGCGACATGGCCTATCAAACCGTTTCTTTTTCTGCCATTGAAAAAAATCAAATCGCCAGGTTTGGCATCTTTTAAATCAACCTTTGAACATATTCCACTTTGTGTGGTGCTTCCATGAGGAAGGCCAATTCCAAATTTATTGAAAACGAACTGTACATATCCCGAACAATCAAACGATGAAGGGCCAACTGATCCAAATCCGTAGGGTTTACCGATATGTTTTTCAGCAAAGAGCAATAGACTATCAACATCAAAGACTGCGATGGTATCCACCGATAAACTATCAGCAGTAGTTTCAGATTGAGCGAATGAGGCCGAGCAAAAAACAACACAGCACACGATACAGATGATTCTTATCATAAATGCAAAATTAATCCAGTTCAGCGATTACCATTCCAACTTGGCTTCATACACCGAAAACCAAGATGCAACGCCATTTCATTAACAGCACGATGGGGGCAAACATATTTGTTGGCCCGACGTAACAACGTTGAATTTCCGAACTTCGGAACAAATAAGC
>JBDKJN010000272.1:0-3881 GCA_039796595.1 Bacteroidota bacterium | reverse complement strand
GTTCGGCTCCACTCATATATACCACCACGTCATGCACGTTGGAGGTGACATTGCGCGATTCGGTTTGAGCGCACAGACCACTTGCGCTAAGAAAAATGATGAAGAGCGAAAGGGTTAATTTCATGGTTGTATGGTATGTAATATTTCAATTGCACGATCGATTTCCTCATCCGTTTTTGCAAAACAGAAGCGCAATACATGATCATCGTTGTGATCGGGATAAAACACACTACAAGGGATCGCCGTAATGCCATATTTGATGGTCAGGAATTTCGCGTATTCAACATCAGACATTTTAATGTTTGGGCTGAATTGCAGATTTTGGAAATACGTGCCTTGACAGTCGTTGGCTTGCCACGCCGTGTTTTCTATTCCATTGACAAAACGATCGCGTTTGGCTTGATAAAAGCGCGAGAGATGTAGATATGTTTCGGAATCTTCTAAATAAGCCGCTATGGCGTGCTGAATGGGGGTATTAGCTACAAAGACATTGTATTGATGCACTTTGCGAAATTCAGTCGTATAGGCCGCTGGTGCAACGACATATCCCGTTTTCCAACCAGTACAATGCAGTGTTTTGCCGAAAGATCCAACGATCACACTTCGCTCCCGAAGTTGAGGATAGCGAGCGGCACTGCAGTGCGTATTGTCATCAAAGATCAAATGTTCGTACACTTCATCGCTGAGCAAAACCACATCGGTGTCTTGAAGGATATGTTGTAATTCCAACATGTCTGAATGGCTAATCATGCGCCCGCTGGGATTGTGTGGTGTGTTGATGATCACCATACGGGTTTTATGATTAATCAATTTCTTAAAGTGGTCCCATGCGATTGAGTAGTCGGGCCAATTCAAATTCATCCAAACACATTTTGCACCTTGAAGTTCTATTGCTGGCGCATAACAGTCGTATGCTGGTGCAAACAAAATGACTTCATCTCCTTCATGGACCAAAGCACTAATCGCAGTGAATATTGCCTGAGTCGCACCTGCCGTGATGGTTATTTCGGTTTGAGGGTTGAACTCTTGGTGATGTAGTTTTTTGAAAATGTCAGAAACCCGTTCTCTCAATGGCAATACTCCTGGCATTGGAGCATATTGATTGTGACCTTTACTCATCATTTGATGGACGAGGTCAATAAGTTTTTGATCCATGGGAAATCCAGGAAATCCCTGACCCATGTTGAGTGCGCCATGTTCAGCCGCAAGGGCGGACATGGTGCTAAATATGGTGGTACCTATTTGTGGTAGTTTCGATCTCACACTTAATATTTAGATTGGTAACGTTGAATGCATTCCTCTACGATCTTGGCTGCGGCGGAAGCAGATTTGAATTCGTCTACAGTCACTGTTTTATTGCGCAATACTTTGTACTGAGTAAAAAAATGTTGCAACTCCATTTTCAGATCGATCGGCAAATCTTCAATGTCTTTCATATGAGATACACTCGCATCTTCGAGAGGTACGGCAATGATTTTTTCATCCCTTTTGCCGCTATCTATCATTTCCATGTAGCCTATAATACGACATTCCACTAAACACAAGGGTTGAATGGAAACTTGCGATAATACTAAGATATCCAATGGGTCACCATCATCCCCTAACGTTTGTGGAATGAAACCATAGTTGATTGGATAGACGAAGGCGGCAAACATCACTCGATCCAATCGCAGTAGTCCGGTTGGTTTGTCGATTTCATATTTCGCCTTGCTACCCTTTGGAATTTCAATGACTCCATCAATGGTAGCTAGATTTGCATTATAGCGATGGGATGCCTCATGCCATGCGTGATGTACCATAGTTTATTTTTTATTTTCGATGCGATAGTTGACGTGTTTGTGTGTGCTTCGATTCATTTTGCCATCAAAACCATTCACTTCCATAACCATGTCAACAGACCCTGGAAGGGTTGATGAAACGCCTATTATGTATGTGCTTTTATTGGTCATCTCCATCTTGATGGCGTCAAGTTCTTTTTGTTTTTCTTCTGCTGATTTCGCATTACTCGACATGGCACCAATTAATTTTTGAAACACTTCTCGCATTATTTTTATCACTAGCTCCATGTCAAATTCGATGTCATAATTTATGGTGTAATGATCGCGGTCGGTAGTCGTCAGAAGCGTGTATTTCTCCACAGACTTAAGTTTTTCTTTTTTGTTGAAGGGGTTGCTCTCTTCAGTTTCAATCACAACCGGAGTATTGTACTGATATTTTTTTCCATAGGGCTTTAGGAGAACAACGAGGTCACCCGCGTATAAGTTGATAATGCCTTGCTCGGTTTGAAGCGATCGAATAAATTCTCCAAAGATCAAGTCGAAAAACGACGACATTTCCGAGTCTGCACTAACCAACGCTTCTTGAATGTGCCCGTATTTTTGTTTAGTGCGCTCCGCGAGTTCTTCCCAATTGGGTAATTGTATTTCTCCAGTTTTTTTATTGATTTTACAATCCAGAGTCATTTTTTTCTCTGCCTCGTCTTGCAAAGCATGGTTCCAATCGTCAAAGTGACTATAAATCGGGTCATCTATGAGGTATTCGATATCTAATGTCTCATCGTCACCTCCAACCACTTTAATTTCAAAAGCATACTCGCTGGAGTCCTCTACAACATATTTTTCCTTTTTCAGCTCTTCGGACCATTCTACTCGTGTGATCTGAATATGTGTGCCTATTGGCCATTGCACTTCTAGTGTCTTTGCGACATCTGATGCCTGGCCAAAAAGGAAAAAGGGACTTATAATTAGAGCTATGGATATAAGAAAAGCTTGTTTCATGGCTGAAATATAAGCCAAAACGAGATCAGAATTGATTTCAATAAAAGTGGATGGAAAGTTGACAAAATGACCTGTTTTAGGGCGATGAATTGGCTAACTTCGCGCTTTCTTATTTTCAAAAAAATTAAAGGATTACATGTCAGCATCTACCCAGCCTGCAACGTTAGAACAAGCTCAAGAAATGGGCCTTCGCAACGACGAGTTTGATAAAATCATTGAAATCTTAGGCCGCACACCCAATTTTACCGAAATGTGTGTTTATTCGGTGATGTGGAGCGAGCATTGCTCTTACAAAAATTCGATTAAGTGGTTAAAAACCCTACCCAAGGATGGACCGCATATGTTGGTTAAGGCGGGTGAGGAAAATGCTGGGCTTGTGGATGTTGGTGATGGTATTGGTTGTGCCTTCAAGATTGAGAGTCATAACCACCCGAGTGCTCTTGAGCCTTATCAAGGTGCGGCTACGGGTGTTGGGGGTATCAATCGTGATATTTTTACCATGGGTGCTCGCCCAATTGCCCAATTGAATTCCTTGCGTTTTGGTAAGTTGGACAACGATCGCACACGCTGGTTGTTGTCAGGTGTCGTAAAAGGCATCGGTGATTATGGCAACGCTTTTGGTATTCCAATCGTTGGTGGTGAGGTCTACTTTGACGAGAGCTATCAGGCCAATCCATTGGTCAATGCTATGTCGGTGGGTATTGTTGATAGCGGTAGAATCATTTCCGCCAAGGCAAAAGGACCCGGAAACCCTGTGTTTATTGTGGGTTCGTCAACAGGTAAAGACGGAATTAAAGGAGCTTCATTTGCCTCCAAGGATATTACGGAAGAGAGTGCAAAGGACTTGCCTTCTGTTCAGGTTGGTGACCCTTTTCAGGAGAAATTGTTGTTAGAAGCTACAATGGAACTGGCTGATACGGAGGCCATAGTGGGTATGCAAGACATGGGGGCAGCAGGTATCACATGCAGTACCTCGGAGATGAGCGCAGGTGGAGGTGTTGGTATGGATATTTATCTTGACCGTGTTCCTACCCGTCAGGCTGGAATGCAGCCGTTTGAGATTTTGCTCAGTGAAAGTCAGGAACGAATGCTGATCGTAGTGAA
>JBDKJN010000271.1:0-3245 GCA_039796595.1 Bacteroidota bacterium | reverse complement strand
TCCAAATACGCTTCTTGAAACTCCCAACCTTCGGGGACAAATGAATCGATGTTCTGTTGTGTTTCTTCTTTCATTTTTATTTTGAGCTTCGTTTAGCGATGAGGGCTTTTATTCGTTGCTTGGCTTCGTTGATATGCCAGGCCGAAGTACCTTCACTGATATTGAGCATTTCTGAGATTTCTTTGTGCGAGTATCCATCAATCATGAACAAGTTAATTACTTGTCCGGTAGTAGGGGGCAATAGGGGTATACAATCTTTGATCAGGGAAATTCGATCGATGTCAAATTCACTCAAATCGGCTTGGTCACCCACTTGAATGCGAGATAATTCATCTTGATCGATGAACGACACCTTTGACTTGAGTCGATTGTTTTTGCGGTATTCATTCAGAATTGTGTTGATGACAATTCTGCGCAACCACGGAGCAAACGGATAGGCTGGATTATATTGGTGCAATCCATTGACCGTACTTATAAATGCCGTGCTCACTACTTCAATCGCTACATCACGATGCCGAATATATCTCGAAGCCACCGACACCATAAAAGGATAACACGTGCGATACAGTTGGCTATAGGCCTTCTGATCTCCTTTTAGGCATTCTTCGATGAGCTCAATGGATACGTTCACTTTGCAAAGTAATACATCTTTAACTTCTGCTCAATACACCAAAGATCGCTTGCGCTCCCCCTTTTAGCATAACCTCGATGTCTGATTGTTCCGGTAGTCGAAATGGGCTGTGGTTCAAACCAATACAATGTCCTAGTCGGTACGATCATAAACGGGTTATACAATTATGGGATCTGCTCATGAGTAAATACACATGGGAAGCCTTTTTTCTTGGGCAGCCAAGGTTTTTTTTTCTTCGATTGTATTCTCTAATGCATCCAGCATGTATTCTCCCGATATTTACACGCTCAAAACCCAGCTAAATATGTTAAAACCAATTCTTTATGGCGCGGCAATAGCTCTTGCGTTCGCTGCTCAAGCCCAGTCCTTGCCCAATCAATGGAATCTGGACGAGGCCAATCACCGCATCACCATTGGAGGTCAGCCCGACAATGGATTGTACAATCCAGATGTAATCAAAGAATATTATTTGGAGTTTTCACAATCCAACTATTGGACACTTTTGACCAATGCCTACGGTTCAGAGACTTACATTGAAGCTACGTTGACAGTGGACGGTGTGACCTATCCTCAAGTGGGCGTCGCTTTTAAGGGACAGACGTCGTACATGATGGCTCAAGGCGAGGAAAAGAAGAGTTTTGCTATAGTTACTGACGCTTTTGTGGACGGACAAGAAATCGGAGGATACAACAATTTTAACCTCAACAATTGCTTCGATGATCCGTCGTTTATGAAGGAATTTATGTTCTATTACATGATCGATAAGCATATTCCTGCGGCTCGCTGTGCATTTGTCAAATTGTATATCAATGGCGAATCCTGGGGATTGTATCCAAGTGTGCAACAATTGAACAAAGATTTTTTGGAAGAATGGTATTTGAGCAATGACGGAACCAATTGGCGTGCTGATGCTCCTGCAGGCACTGGCGGCGGGGGTCCTGGTGGTGGCGGTGGCCCTCAATGGGGCGATGGCACCGCTGCTCTCAATTATTTGGGTGATGCACAATCGGATTACGATGTGTACTATACCCTCAAAACAACCACACAGACTGACCCTTGGCAGGATTTGATCCACACCTGTGATGTTCTGAACAATACTTCTACCGCGAATCTTCCAACCGCATTGCCTGAGGTATTGGATATCGACCGCACCTTGTGGTTTTTGGCTGTGGAAAATGCTTTTGCAGACGATGATAGTTATATCTACAAAGGCAAAATGGATTATTTCTGTTATTGGGAAATCGAGACGGGGCGCATGGTTCCGCAAGAGTATGACGGCAACAGTATTTTGGCCGACAACCACCTGAGTTGGAGTCCGCTTTATCACGTGGAAGATGTGGATTATCCGCTCTTGAACAAAATTTTAAATGTACCCATTTGGAGACAGCGCTATTTGGCACACATGCGCACCATCGTTGAAGATTTTTTGAATCCAACTACAGCAGCTGATATTATCAATACCTACAGTGCGATCATTGATCAAGAGGTGCAAGATGACGACAAAAAACTGTACAGTTATACCCAATTCAACACGGGGATCGACGATTTGATAGAGGCCATCAACACGCGTCGCAATACCATTATGTCCAATACCGAGGTAAATACAACAGGCGCCGTAATTGATGCTGTTGCTATGACCAGCAATCAAGGACAATGGATGAATCCCATCGAAGGAGAACAGGGTGTGGTGACCGCCCAAATTTCTTCACCCGACGGTATTTTCGGAGTCAACCTATTTTATGCAACGGATTTGGTTGGGAATTTCAGCGTAGCAAACATGACTGATGATGGTTCAAATGCGGATGTAACGGCTGGCGACGGCATCTATAGTGGTTACCTCCCTGCATTGATGGCTGGTGAATTTGTTAAGTTTTATATACAAGCCGTCGAAAACAACACGGCAAAAACACAGAGTTTCAATCCATCCGGAGCTGAGCATGACGTGTATTATATCTCTATTGCTCCTGGTTATGCTGCAAATACAGATGTGGTGATCAACGAAGTATTGTCGGACAACCAATCGGATGCCACAGACGAACAAGGTGAAAACGAAGACTGGATTGAATTGTACAACCGAGGAAATGCCACAGTGGATTTGACTGGATATCATCTTACCGACAACCAATGGAATTTGACCAAATGGGAGTTTCCAGCTGGCACGATGATCAGTGCCAACGATTATTTGATTGTATGGGCAGACGAAGATTCAACCCAAGGTCCAATGCACACCAATTTTAAATTATCAGCAACAGGCGAAACATTGAGCTTGATGAACGCAATGGGGCAAATCGCAGATGAAGTTGTGTTTGCCGCCATAGGAACTGACATGGGTTACGCGCGTCGCCCCAATGGTACTGGTCCTTTTGTGATTCAGAATACAACCTTTGATTACAATAACGATTTAGTGAGCGTAGAAGAATTCACGACTGCGCTAAATGTTATAATGTATCCAAATCCAGCTCATGGCAGCGTACAGTTGATGTTGGATGAGCATATGGATCAAGCTCAGATCACAGTGCGCGACATCAGTGGCCGTGTGATAACTACAATTGCAACACAAGGTCGTAAATACATCACACTAGATGCTGCAGATTGGGCCTCAGGTACATATATG
>JBDKJN010000270.1:0-3104 GCA_039796595.1 Bacteroidota bacterium | reverse complement strand
GGCTTAGTAATTCCTTTGATTGTCAAATCACCGGTTACTTCAAATGCAGAACCACCTTTTGATTTTGCACTTTTAACCACAAAACGAGCCTCTGGATGTTTTTCCACAGCAAAGAAATCGTCGCTTTTTAAGTGACCTTCCAACTTGCCTTTGCTGTCACCCGTTAGATCCGTATTTGCAAGTGAACGCATATCGATTACGATTTCACCGCCAGTGATGTTAGTGCCGTCGTAGGCCAAGTTTCCAGATTTAACAGCAATAGTACCGGTGTGCTTTTTGCCACCAATCTTTTTCGTACCTGTCCACTTTATTGAGCTTTCTGCAACATTGATTGCATATCCGCCTGCATTCGCTTGAGGAATTTGGGTTTGGTCAACCAACTTAATTTTGGAGGTATCTCCTTTTGCCACCAAGCACTTTTGAAAATCAGATTCGAATTTCGCATCTGCCATGCGCAATTCCTTGCACTTGGTGAAATCTGCACTTGCCTTATCTGTAACCGTTGCACAACTGCATGCATCAAAAGATTGAAGTGTAGTTGCAGCTGGAGTAGTTGGTTGATCCCCGCAAGAAGCAAGAATTGCTACTGCTGCTACCATCAAAATGCTTTTTTTCATATCGATTTATGTTTTCGTATTTAGTTAGTTTTTACCAATTGGAGCAGACATACGAGCCTTTTCCTCAGCTGTCAAATTGCGAACTTCGGATTGAGTGGACGTTTCCTCACGGCCATCGTTCATGCGAGTCTTCTTTGTTGTAGTAACACGAGCTTGTTCTCCACCAGGAAGAGCGATAACTTCAACCACACTTGATGTATTCGCATCCGACACCGAAGTTGTCATTTCATTTGTTTGAGTACCATCATCATTGCGCACAATCATGATGTTTTCTTGCTTCGTCATTTTTGAATCACCGTGTTTCGCACCTGAGTGATCACCCAAGATTGGCGCAAGCGTCAAACCTACCAAGCAAGACAATTTGATCAAGATGTTCATCGAAGGACCAGAAGTATCTTTGAAAGGATCGCCCACTGTGTCACCTACTACAGCAGCCTTGTGTGGTTCAGACTTCTTGTAGAATTTCTCCACTTTACCGTTTACTTCGATATCCACACCTTTTTCAAAAGATTTCTTTGCATTGTCCCATGCACCGCCAGCGTTGTTTTGGAAGATCGCCCAAAGTACACCGCTCACCGTAACACCAGCCATGTAAGCACCCAATGCCTCAGGGCCCATTCCGAATCCTACGATGATTGGGGTAACGATAGTAATTACACCTGGCAACATCATTTCGCGCAAAGCAGCTTGAGTAGAGATCTCTACGCACTTGCCGTATTCAGGTTTGCCCTTACCTTCAAGGATACCCGGAATTTCACGGAATTGACGACGCACTTCGTTTACCATTTGCATAGCAGCTTTACCAACAGAATTCATAGCCAAAGCCGAGAATACAACTGGGATCATACCACCGATGAAAAGAGCAGCGAGCACTTTAGCATCGAAGATGTTGATACCGTTGATGCCTGTAAACGTTACATACGCAGCAAACAACGCAAGAGCAGTCAAAGCCGCAGAAGCAATAGCGAAACCTTTACCAATCGCGGCAGTTGTGTTACCTACAGAGTCAAGGATATCTGTCTTCTCACGAACATCAGCAGGAAGTTCAGACATTTCAGCAACACCACCTGCGTTATCAGCGATCGGACCGAATGCGTCGATAGCCAATTGCATAGCAGTGTTAGCCATCATAGCCGAAGCAGCGATACCCACACCGTAGAAACCTGCAAGCGCATAAGCTCCCCAGATTGCACCAGCAAAAAGGATAACTGGAGTAGCGGTAGAAAGCATACCTGTACCCAAACCAGCGATGATATTGGTAGCTGCACCTGTAGCAGACTTTTGCACTATACCCAACACTGGCTTTTTACCCAAACCTGTGTAGAACTCTGTAATCGAAGAGATCGCAGCACCTACGAACATACCGATCAATGTTGCATAAAATACATTCATTGCAGTAGTAGTAGTGATGCCGAATTCTCCATCGTTAAATACGCTGATTGACATTTCAGCTGGCAAACACATTTTGATGAAGACAAAAGAAGCGATTACCGAAAGGATGATTGAAATCCAGTTGCCCATGTTCAATGCATTTTGAACGGTATTGGTATCGGCATTCTTATTGTTATCAGATACACGCACAAAGTAGCTTGCGATAATCGACGCCAACAAACCAGCAGCAGCAATCAACAATGGCAATAAGATTGGACCTAGACCATTGAAAGGAAGACCCACCATTGAACCACCGTTAGCGGTCATAAAGTCACGGATCACATAATTACCCAGCACCATAGAAGCCAAAACCGTAGCCACATAAGAACCGAATAAGTCAGCCCCCATACCAGCAACGTCACCTACGTTATCACCAACGTTGTCGGCAATAGTAGCAGGATTACGTGGATCATCCTCCGGGATACCAGCTTCAACTTTACCTACAAGGTCAGCACCAACGTCAGCAGCTTTGGTGTAAATACCACCACCAACGCGTGCGAAAAGAGCGATAGATTCAGCACCTAATGAGAACCCGGCAAGAACTTCTAAAACCTGCGTCATAGCATCTGTGCCCTTTTCCATTGTTCCACCCATAAAATATTGGAAGAAAATGATGAAAAGCATGCTCAAACCAAGAACAGCCAAGCCAGCTACACCCAATCCCATAACCGTACCGCCCGTGAACGATACTTTTAAAGCTTGAGAAAGAGAAGTACGAGCAGCCTGAGTTGTGCGAACGTTTGCTTTTGTAGCGATGCGCATACCGAAGAAACCGGCAAGAGCGCTAAAGAAAGCACCGATAACAAAGGCTACAACAATCAACCAGTGTGAAGTTACAACTTGCTGAGAAAGAATACCTAAACCTATACCAGCAACTACTACGTAGATGGCAAGGATGCGGTATTCAGCTTTCAAGAAGGCCATAGCCCCTTCAGCGACATAACCCGCGATTTCTTTCATGCGGTCATTACCCGCGTCTTGTTTGCTTACCCAGGCCGACTTGATGGCCATCACAATTAGTCCCAGCAATCCGAGCGCTGGCACCACATAAATAAG
>JBDKJN010000269.1:0-5365 GCA_039796595.1 Bacteroidota bacterium | reverse complement strand
CACCTACAAGGTTCTGGAGATGGTGGTCGTATCGTAAAACGCGATGTTGACGCATTTCAACCTGGCTTTGCAGCCGCTGCAGGTGTTGCTGGTCAGGAGTCCTATACCGAGGAGAATGTATCTCAGATGCGCAAGACAATAGCTCGTCGTTTGGCTGAAAGCAAGTTTTCGGCGCCGCACTTCTATCTCACGATGGAAATCGATATGGACAATGCTATTGCTGCACGCACATCTATCAATGCCAATGCCGAAACCAAAGTGTCATTCAACGATATGGTGATCAAGGCATGTGCGATGGCTTTGCCAAAACATCCAAAAATCAACGCGAGCTGGAGAGAAAATACCATCCGTTACAACCAACATGTGCACATTGGTGTGGCCGTTGCAGTGGACGAGGGATTATTGGTTCCTGTAGTTCGTTTTGCCAATACCAAAGGACTTTCAGCGATCAATGCCGAGGTAAAATCATTTGCAGAACGTGCTAAGTCAAAAAAGTTGCAGCCTGCAGATTGGGAGGGCAATACCTTCACCATTTCGAATTTGGGTATGTTTGGTATTGATGAGTTCACTGCCATCATTAATCCACCAGATGCATGCATCATGGCAGTTGGCGGGATCAAACAGGTGCCGGTTGTAAAGAACGGTGCTGTAGTGCCTGGCAACGTCATGAAAGTAACATTGAGCTGTGATCACCGTGTAGTTGATGGCGCTTCAGGAGCGGCATTCCTACAACAGGTGAAACAATATCTCGAGCATCCGGTGATGATGATCGTGTAAAAAGTAAAGCTCCAGCGGGAGCTTTTTTTTGCTTTATACACCTAAAGTTTGCAAGCGCGACTTTTACATTCAATATTTGCCTTCGATGCTTTTTAATACCATTCAGTTCGGCCTTTTCTTATCGCTCGTTTTTGGGTTGTATTGGTTTGTCGTAAACAAAAACCTGCAGCGCCAGAATATTCTATTGCTGGTGGCGAGCTATATTTTTTATGCGTGCTGGGATTGGCGATTCTTATTTCTGCTCATTTTCTCGACCTTGCTTGACTTCTACACGGGGCTTCAAATGCAGAACCAGACAGACGAACGCAAACGAAAAATGTGGTTTTGGATAAGCATTTCAGTGAATCTTGGTTTCCTTGGCGTATTTAAATATTACGATTTTTTTGTCACTTCATTTGCGTCGTGGCTCGCAGCATGTGGTGTAGAATGGGATCCATGGACGCTACAACTCATCTTGCCGGTGGGCATTTCGTTCTATACCTTCCATGGGCTTTCGTATGTGATTGATATTTATAATCGCAAAATCGAGGCAGAAAGAAATTTTATTGAATATGCCGTTTTTGTGAGTTTTTTCCCTTTACTGGTCGCAGGACCAATCGAAAGAGCGACTCATCTTTTGCCGCAGATTAAACGCAGCAGGTGGTTTGATGCAGCGCTAGCGGTCAATGGATTGAAGCAAATTCTATGGGGGTTATTTAAAAAGGTAGTTATCGCAGATGCATGTGCCCATGTGGCCAATCATGCGTTTGCACATGCAGCTGACGCAGATAGTCTAACACTGGCTTTTGGCGCAGTAATGTTTGCCTTTCAGATCTATGGTGATTTTTCGGGTTACTCGGATATGGCTTTGGGTACAGCTAAGTTGTTTGGAATCCGTTTGCTCAAGAATTTTGCCTTTCCGTATTTGTCCCGTGATATCGCCGAATTCTGGCGACGTTGGCATATTTCATTATCGTCTTGGTTTCGCGATTATGTCTATTTCCCTCTGGGCGGAAGCAGACTGGGTAAGTGGTTAAGCGTGCGAAACACCTTTGTGATTTTTCTTCTTTCAGGTTTTTGGCATGGAGCCAACTGGACTTTTGTGTTTTGGGGATTCATCAATGCTTGTTTCTTTTTACCCCTTTTGCTGCGAGGGCGCAATCGTCAAAATTTAGAAGTCGTGGCATCCGACCGAATCATGCCTTCGTTCAATGAAATTGTCCAGATCATTGCAACCTTTGCTATGGTTACACTGGCATGGATTTTCTTCAGAGCTTCATCAATGACAGAGGCTTTTATTTTTATTGAACGTATGATTACTTCGGGCACTTTCATGCGCCCCGAGTTATTTAGTTGGACATTGATCTTATTGATCGGAATTCTAATGTGTATCGAATACATTGGGCGCAAATCTGAATTTGGATTCGATGGGCTATTAGCACATTTGCCACGCCCGCTGCGATACGCCAGTTATTACGCGATTGTAGTATTGGTGTTTTTTTATGCGGGTAAGGAACAACAATTTATCTATTTCCAATTCTAACCATGAAGCAGTTTTTGATCCGCGTCGCTGTTTTTTTGCTCCCCATCGCGGTGTTACTTTATCCGTTGGATGTTTTGTTGAGCAAGTGGTATAAAATGACACATCGTTATCCCGGTGAGTTGGAAGTGTGGAATGCTATCTACGATGGCACTGCTCAATGTGATATGGCAGTTTATGGTTCATCACGTGCGTGGGTTCAAATAGATCCAGCCATCTTAAGCGATTCGCTGCATTGCAAAGTGTATAACTTCGGAATGGATGGACAAAACTTCTTGATGCAATACATGCGACATAGCGAGTTTGTCAAACACAATCCTTTTCCAAAACACATTGTCTTATCTGTTGACGTTTTTAGTTTGGCGAAGAAGGATGGTATCTATGAGGTGAAACAGTTTTTGCCATATGTCTTATGGAATCGGAATATGGCGTCAGTCACAGTTCATGAGCACGGCTTCAAATGGGTAGATCCATTCATTCCTCTGGTGCGTTACTCGGGTTATGGCGATGTGCTGCGACAAATCGAAACCAATGCACGTGAAGGTGAGTCGCAAGAGCAGTATCGCACAAATGGATATCGCGGTATGGATCGAACGTGGTCAAATGATTATAAAAAAGCCACCGAACAACAGGCATCATTGCAACTCGAGATCGATCCGGCAATTCAATTGAAGTTGGAATCCTTGATCCGCGAGTGTAAAGAAGCTGGTGGTAATTTGACCTTTGTATATTGTCCTGAACATATTCTCGGTCAGCAATACGTTACCAATCGGGCGGAGATCATCAATACGTTTCGAACGATTGCTCAGCAAAATGGCATTCAGTTTTTAGATTACTCCTATCTACCAATTTGCAATGACACGAGTTACTTCTATAATGCGAGTCATCTAAACAGAGCGGGTTCAATGTTGTTTTCCACGGAATTGGCAAGTGACCTAAAAAGGGTGTACAAATAATTACAGCTTTGAAGACAATGTAGCGCGCCGCTATCCGTCAAAGTGGATTACGGAGTTAACATTGGATTGGTGGACTTTTACTATTGAAACATTTCCTTCACACGCTGGAAGAATCCTTTTTCTTTACCACTTGGATTAGGCTTAAAATTCACCGATGATCGCAGTTTGTCAAGTATCTTTTTCTCCTCATCATTGAGTTTTTGTGGAGTCCAGACATTGATGTTTACGAGCAAATCCCCTTGGCCATAGCTATTCACCTCAGGCAACCCTTTGCCTTTAAGTCGAAGAATTTTACCGCTTTGCGTCCCTGGGTCGATTTTGATTTGCGCTCTGCCTTTGACCAAAGGCACTTCAACAGAGGTTCCCAACGCAGCATCGGCGAAGTTCACGTACAAATCATAGTAAAGGTTATTGCCTTCGCGTTTGAGTTCTGCATGCTCTTCCTCTTCGATTTGTACAAGCAAATCTCCGGGTACTCCTCCAAACGGACCGGCATTTCCTTTGCCTGCAACGTTCAAAGTCATACCGTCGCCAACGCCTGCCGGTATATTGATTTCGATAATTTCTTCACTTCTGCGTTGACCGTTTTCGTCAGTGTATTTAGGTTTAGCATTGATTTTTTGCCCCAAACCACCACAAGTTGGACATGTGCTCGTAGTAGCCATTGCACCAAGCATGGTATTGGTCACCCGACGAACCTGTCCGGCCCCTTTACACGTAGGGCATTTGTCATAAGTCACACCATCGGCGTTGACCAATTTGAAAACCTTAATTTTCTTTTGACATCCGAGCGCAATTTCTTCCAAATTGAGTTTGACACGAATGCGTAGGTTGCTGCCTTTAACTCTGCGCTGAGCGCCACCTCCGCCGCCAAATCCTCCAAAACCACCGCCACCAAAGGCGCTACCGAAAATGTCGCCGAATTGGGAGAAGATGTCGTCCATATTCATGGAACCACCACCTCCGCCGAATCCGCCTCCCATGCCAGCATGGCCGAATTGGTCATAGCGCTGACGTTTTTCGCTATTGCTAAGCACCTCGTAGGCTTCTGCTGCCTCCTTGAATTTTTCTTCTGCGGCTTTATCTCCAGGGTTCTTATCGGGATGGTATTTTATAGCCATCTGGCGATAGGCTTTTTTGATCTCGCTTTCGGATGACCCTTTCTTTAACCCGAGTATGTCGTAATAGTCTCTTTTTGACATCGTGTTTTGCTTCCTCGTTATTGTCCGATCACTACTTTGGAGAAACGAATTATTTTTTCGTTAAGTAAATATCCCTTCTCTACTTCATCCACTACTTTTCCTTTGAGGTCCTCTGTCGGAGCCGGAATTTGTGTAATGGCTTCATGAAAGTCGGTATCGAACACTTGATCTTTGGCTGAAATTGGCTTCAAGCCTTTCATTTCTAGCTTTTTATATAGTTTTTGATGAATTAGCACAAATCCTTCTTTGACGGCTTGTATGTCTTCCACCACTTCATTGGCCTTTACTGCGCGATCAAAATCATCCAGAATCGGCAACATTTCTTTGATCACATCGGCTGATGCGGTCGAAAGTAAATCGGCTCTTTCCTTCATTGTGCGCTTTCTGAAATTGTCAAACTCAGCATAAAGACGAAGGTATTTATCGCGCCATTCTGCAGCTTCATCTGCTGGAGTTGCCGCTGATGTTTCAGCGCCTGCAGGCTGATCATTGATGGTTTGCTCTTCTACCGTTGAGGTAGTTTCGTTTGCAATTGGTTCTTCGTGATTCTTGTTTTCTTCCGTCATAGGTCTGAATATTTTCCGAACGCGGTCTGTCAAGTTTTTTGCCATTGTGGAGGATTGGGTCAATGTGTCAGCCTTTCGGCAAAAGTCGACGCTTTTTGACCTGATTTGACTGACAACAGTTCGGCTAGGCAAAAAAAAAGCGCCCCCCATATTGGGAGCGCAAATGTAATCGAGAATCTACCCGAATATCTTACAAACTCTTTACGTGCATGTCCAATTGACGGTGCAGTTCCAAACCACGAAGGTTGGTGGCTACAATTATTCCGTTTTCATCCAAGAGGAAGCTCATAGGGATACTTCGAACACCGTAAAGTGCTGCCGCAGGGCTATTCCAACCTTGTAGGT
>JBDKJN010000268.1:0-16958 GCA_039796595.1 Bacteroidota bacterium | reverse complement strand
GCCAGCAACGAAGTGAAATATGTCCCGTTCTCTGAGTTGAATGCGTTAGTTGTTCAAAAACTGAATGATCATTCGGTATATACCATCGGATCCATTTCATTTCTGAAGATTTTCGAACATGCGCTTACGTACGCGGCATTGAAAAACAATAAAAAGCTCATTGCCAATCACCTCAGAAAACCCTTGTGGTACCAGCAATTGAGGGCCAGGCTTAAGTATTGGAAAAACGCTGGACCCAACCGACAAACACCGTTAAAGCGTATCGTATTTATTGATCCGGTTCGCTTGACCACCGATGCGGAAGGCCAAAAGAGATCGATCTATATGGATCGTATCATCAATGAAATTCCTCGCCAACAAAGCTCCATCATCCAAAAGAAGAGGCAGCCAGAAGTGGTTTCGGATTACACCCTAAGTGACTTTGCACGAGTATATCCGAAGATGTATGACCAAGAGAAAATGGTTTTGCAGAGCCTGCAAACCGCATACTCAAATGCAACAAAGGCGGGCAGTTTCACTGCTTATGAATTGGAGCATATCGAGTCGGCACTATTTATTTTCTGGGAAGATTTTAGATTCTATTTTCAGATGTTCCATGGGCAACCGGTGGAGCAGGTCGTATTCATATGTCACTATCATAACGAGGGCATGTTAGCGGCTTGTCGTCTCTTGGAGATAAAGACCGTTGAACTACAACATGGGTTGATTGCAGCCAACGATTTGTATTATGTCTATGATCAACAATTTGCTGCGATTATGCCATTGGCCTTGTTCCCTGATCAACTCTGGGTGTATGGGCCGTATTGGAAGCGTGTTGTGGAAAGAGGTTGTGAGTTTCAACCAAGTCAGGTTCAGGTGGCTGGCGATTATTTGAGTCGCAAGCCTGCTACTGCTGTCGCGCGATTAGAAAAAGAAAATATGATTCTGGTATGTGCTCAAAAACTCATGCACGAGGATTATCTGGCCTACTTGGAGCGTTTGGCACGATACGTTGCCGAATACCCCGATTGGCGAGTTGTAGTGAAAATGCACCCACTGGAACCAAGGAAAGAACTGTATCAGGCCATTCGCCAATGGGGCTTTGAATTGGTTGACATGGAATATACCTTGGATGAATTGCTGCAACGAGCGCGCATACAGATCAGCATTTACAGTACAACATTTTTTGATGCGATAGGATTTGATGTCGTCAATTATGCATTGCAGAATTATGGCAACTATCAGGACTACGCCGCAGACATTATCAAAGAATCAGTCGCTTTTCCATTGACCATCGATCAGAATCCAATCACTTTGTATTTGGAGAACAAGGAGACACACTACGCTATGGAAAGAACGGAAATATATTCACCTATGGACGCAGCCCTTATTTGTGGTTTGCTTGCAAAGGGGCGTTAGAGGAGGATGACATAAACCGAGTGTTCATTCGGTAACAATGGGTCTATCGACTTGTGGGGACATTTAGTATGTTTTTTCCGCGCAATACGGGTCAACTAAAAGGATATGGGCAAATTTTCTTCAAGCCAATGAAGCGCCGATGTTTACGAATACTTCAAGCGCCATTGGCGAAGAAGAAAAAAGGCATTTGGCTAGTTTTGGAAAATCATTTGTTTGGAGTATTAGTCTAGAGGATAAGAAAGCATATAAAATACGCAGGGGCTTAAAGTTCTTTGCGCATTACTACATTAATTCGACATTGACCGGTTGACAATACATTGACTTGATGTTTTTCTGTAGCCTCTATTTCGGGTTGATTGCACGTTGACCAGTGGTTTTCGAAATAGCCTTCCAAGAATCAGGGAAAATTAGAATTGGGGGGGGGTAAATTTAATTTACGTTTGGAGAGGACAATTAAAATTAATATTCTATGACTTTCTCTAAAATCCTTTCTGTAGGACTCTTGTCCTTTTTATCAGTACTTAATCTTCATGCCCAATGGGAGACCACGGGCAATACATTGGCTAGCCCTGAGGAATCACGCTTTGGTAGTAGAAATGAGATGCCTGTGTATTTCATTTCGAACAATGCGACCAAGATGACTTTGCGACCAACAACTACGCCTATGTTTGGCATCGGCACCACTCTTCCGAACTTTAACTTGCATATACATGGAACGGGTGCCATGAAAATAGACGATAAAGGCAATGAGTATCCAACCAGTTCTTCCACCGAAAGTTGCATACAATTGACCAATGCCACCTCTGGCACTTCGCCAAGTGATGGACTCCGTATTGGGGTATTGGATGACCTGGTGTATTTCGCTTCACAAGATCATTTGAGGATGTCGATCATCAACGACAATGCACAGATGAGTTTGGTCGGCGCGGGTCGCTTTGACTTTTTTGGTGCCAGTACGAGCAATTCCTCGCGCTTCAATTTATTTGCAGGCCCAGACAATGGGATGATCATCGACAAAGATCAAGGCGCAGGCACATTTGGCTTGCGCATCAAAACAGGCCTTGCGCAAATAAATGCATTCGAAGTTTTTCAATCCAATACCCATAAATTCGTTATCCGACAAAACGGGCAAGTGGGCATCGGCACTGGAAGTCCAGATGCGCAGTATATGTTGGATGTGGCTGGCAAGATTCGAGGCTGCGAAGTGCGCGTGAACAACCCTGGATGGTGTGACTATGTGTTTGCGCCGGATTATCAACTCATGCCTATTTCACAACTCGCTGACTATATTCGTCAAAACTACCACCTTCCAGAAATGCCGAGCGAAGCGCAAGTAAATGCCGAAGGAGGCTTTGACTTGGCTCAAATGAACACAGCTTTGCTTAAACGTGCCGAAGAAAACACCCTCTACATCATCCAACTTGAAGAACGCATAGCGCGGTTGGAGGCATTATTGTTATCTTCGAAGAACTAAATTTTACTGCCATGAACAACCGTTTCCTGTGGTTCCTCCTTGCCACCATGCTCACTGTGGGCTGCAACCGCTGCAAAGACGAGTGCGATGATCCGACGAATCCGGAGTGTCCGAATTATGAGGAGCCGGTGGATCCGTGTGCGAGTAGTCAAGAGGTAAGTGCGGATTTTAGAATCGAAAATCGCGTTGGTCCGAGTCCAGCGGCGGCGTATTTCGTTGAGTCGGATGGAACATGCTGTTTTCCATTACCAACATATGGAACCTCTATAATACGTCTCACCGCGAATCAAGACAACCTCAATTACAAATGGATTATCGGTTCCGATACTATATATAATCAGGAGTACGCCTTTGTTTTTGGAGCAGAATTTTGTGGAGGGACTTACCCCATTACTTTGATCGTTTCTGGTCAGGCCGATACGGTCTGTTTCCCAAATGATAACGGAATGGACACACTAACAAGAATGCTTGCTGTCGTACCAGGTTTTGAAAATCCGATTTGGGGCCGTTACAAGGTCGCATGGAACGATCAGCCCAGCGATAGTTTTGAAGTTAAACTCAACATAGTCAGCACTGTTCCTGATGACTTTGATATTTACGCGCTCAATTTTGCTAACCTAGGAATACAAGACTCTTGTCCCGTTAATTATAATGCTTTGAATTATAAATATATCGCACTTACAAGTGACTTCGGTTCTTGCAGGCGCGTAAGGGGTACATTTTGGATTAATCAAGACGATAGCTTTGAGGGCGACTATCAAATCGATAATGACCCAGAACCAGGGATCGAAAATATTTCTTACGTGAACAAAAAACTAAAAGGACGGAGAGTCCAATAAAAAACTAATACCTTATGAAAACCTTCTTATCAATAGTCATTTTCCTTGTATGCACAGCGCAAGGCCTTTTGTCACAGATTTGTGAATATCAAGGTACTTCAACAAATCCAAATAGTGCTAATTCTCCTACCGCACCATCACCTAGTCCTGAGCATTGGTTAAACTCATTTAATTGGTTTGACAACGATGGATCAAGCTTACTGAATTTTTTTATGTATGACATGTTCGCTTACAATTCGAATCAGACAAGCATGTCAAATCCTTATTCTGATGTCAATGGTTTATACTCGCATCTTACAAACGTGCCCTTAGAGTTAAAAGATTTCAGGCCCGAGAATGGTTGGGAGTTAATCTCTGTCAATCTTGGCGCATTCCCAAACGGTGAGTTACTGTCTGACCATCCTCCTTTACAGAGCAATTTTTCTCAAACGCCGTATTTATTGTTATACAATAGAAATAGAGGCTTGCTTCGGTTGTTTGGTAATAGCTTAACAGGACTGGATAATGGGTTTGATCATGTTGTTATTAAAATGAGCTTTGCAGATCCGATATTAGAAGTCTCCGGCCTGCTTCGACATTATAATGGACTTGACCAAGCACTCGATCAAAATACATTGATTACAACCGTTAGTAGCGTTGTAAAGCACCCTAACAATTCGCAGCATTGGTTTCAAGCCGATTTTCAAGTTGGGTATGACCCTTGTACTTGCTTATTTCGAAGCAACTTGAAAATTGAATTTCAGTTTGTCAATAGCCTTGAAATCAACATGGTGTCTAATTCCATTTCCACCGAAGTAGCCTTAGTGAATTCAGATGGATCCACAAATATTCCAGAAGATTTTCTATCAGGGGTAAACTATCAAGACGGTTTTGAAGATGCTGGTATGCTTATTTACAGTACTCATGAAAAGTTAATTGATGGCTACCTTGCAAGATTGGAATTTGTTGAAAACTACAACGCTGGAATTGGTGCTGATGTTGAAAAAATCAAAAGAAAAAAGTGGATACTAAAAGCATTAAAATTTGCATATAATTATGGTGTCCAAGCGGCCATACCTAATGATCTAGCCACGAACCTGTCTACATATGCTAATCATCTGCTCAAGGAGTGGAATTTGGATGGTCTGGGGACTGTAAAATTAAAAACTGAAGAACTCGAAAAAGAAGCAAAAAAACTACTTGGAAAAGGTATGGATTGGTTGTCCACGGAGTGGATTGGAACAGAACAAGAAGAAATACCAACTCCTACAGTGCCGACAGCCGTGATAGCAACATCAACATATAATGGGAGTATTGATGATTTGACCATAACTAGTGGACCGACTTTGATGAATCCAGGGACTTATCCCATAGGTGCAGCTGGAAATGAGATTAACCCCCATAATTTTCCTGTTTACAATGAAATACTTGGTTTGTTTGCTCTGCTTGAAAGTCCACAGATCAAAATAGCTCACCACATCGAAAGCGAAGTTTTAGAGGAGACCATTGATTGGGGAGCCGATCCTGTGACGAAATATAGAAAGTATGAAGTAAGTAATAACTTTAAATTCACTCTTGACAAACCTCTAAAATATGCCTTTAATCCTGCGGCTGGCATCGACTTGGCTAATGTTGAGATTCAAGCATCAATTGAGGCTCAATTCACTGTTGTTGGACTCCCTTATTCCGATTGGATCTCAAATCAAGTTCAAGTTCCACCTTTCCAATATTGCTGGAAGAAAAAGGGGTTTCCTAATGAGTCCAGCCATATGGCACAACTCGACAACTTAGATTTAGACTACATATCTGAAAATCCGACTTCCATACCAATCACTGAAGACTTCGACGTAATAGCCTCAAGCCGGATGATACCATTAGAAAACTTCAACACTCTGGTCGGAGAAATCAGTGTAGTAAATATCGAGAAATGGGGCCTTCATAGATGCGCCAATCCGAATCCAAGTACCTGGGACCAAGCTTGGAATACACTTATTGCTGACGCCGAAATTGAACCCGAAGAGGTACAATTCTTTTTAAAACTTATGGTAACGATGCCATTCGAACAGCAAGGGTACAATGGAGAAAATCTACAGACAGTGCAATATTTTACCTATTTGCTTGATAGCGAAAATGGGCTCATCCTTGTAGATTATTCCGATCCAGAACTTACAACTACTTGGTCTTTCAACGCCAATCAGAACAATGGTTCTATGCCCACACAGGAAATACTTGAGCTTGGTGAAAAAACATGGACTGCAGCCGATTATGCCATTTACGGAGGTTCGGATCCCCAGCACATACAGGTATACGCTACTGACAAGATTGTCATAACTGGCAATCAATATATGGATCCAAGTATTCTGTCTGTAGAGTTCATCGCTACGAATGAAATTGTTGTACAAAACGAGTCCGTATTGAACGGAAATTTCCACTTGTATTTAGATGATTTCATAGAAATGACATCGATACCTACAAGCCAAGTGAGCTCGAGTTATTTAGAAAACTTCTGTTCTGGACAGGCGCCAAATTCGTACCAAGCGAATGTAAGTGCGCGAGCAAATGACGCTGGACCTGTAGAACCAACACCAGCTCCTGTGCAGAACACCCAATCTTTTCAAGCTAAAATTTATCCAAGTCTTATACAAAGCGCCGTTGATGTCACTGTAGAGACGACGGCTCCTATCCGTTCTGTTCTTATTTACAATGCGATTGGGGTATTGATCTACTCTGCTTACTTCGAAGAACAGTCAAATACCATTCAACATAAAATAAACGCACCTGACTTCGCCAATGGCATGTACACTGTGTTATTAACCGACGTGCAAGGAAATGTCCAAAACAAAAAACTGATTATAAGAAAATGACGATACTTGAGAACAAGAAGCAAAAGTTATTCATTTGACTATATCGGCTGATATTTTATGCATTGGGTATTTTGAATTCATAAGTGCATTAAAATAAATTGAGCACGGTAATCGCCAAAAACCTAAAAATGGCTTTCTTAGAATTTTGCTAATCCGAACGATCGTTCGGCAATAACATTAAAAAACCGACCTCGGATGGGTCGGTTTTTTTTGCTTCCAATATTTTATCCCGGATTCCGCATTAGGCATTGTCATGAAAAGGTGAAACGCAGAGATGACTTGTGCTCTCGCAATATTTTTATTTGATGAGGCATAAGCAGACCTTAAAAATAGAAATAGAGAAAGTTTATCCTGAGTGATAACTTGAGGCATGCGTCATTAGCATGTTGCGGCATTGTAATAGATTGCGAATAAGTGGGGTCTGCCGAAAAAGTCAATACATTAAATTGTCAACCGGTTAATGCCGAATTTAAAGGCTTCTTCTAAAAACCCGATTTATGTTTCGCGCAGGTGCAATTGGTCGAAGAAAAGCCAAATAGAAGGCGCATAGCTGGACGCTCTGCAACTGTAGCTGCTCAGCCGAGAGGTTCAGTAGTCGACGAATTGAAACACGAATCTTGCTGTAAAATTCGAGATGATTTTCCGTTTAGTTGAAAGGTGAAGGAGGTTTTTTGGAAGCAGCCTTTATGTATTCGCATACATCGGCGCTTCCTTGGCTTGAAGAATTTTGGCCCTTGACTTTTTAAGTAGACCTTACATAATCTGGGTTAATATCTATTCACAATGTAAATTCATTTACCCAATCTATAATTGGTTTTCTTAAGTATCCAGTTTATTGCAAAAAAACCTAGTCTCCGTTTCAACACTTCGACCAAGCCAACCAACTCATGCAGAAGACCGAATAATCATTCGGTAAGGAAAAGGCACTATACATCTTGTTCGTCAAACGCCGCGAAAAGAATCCGATTGATGAATCCTGCCGCAGCACGTGTGCTTTCCCAATGACCCATATGTCCGATTCGATCTTCAATGTGAACGAGCGCACCTGGTAAAGCTTTAGCTTCTTCTAGTGCTGTAATTAACGGGATAGATGGATCGTGTTCACCCAGGAAATAGTAGAGGGGAAAGGATCGATGACGCATTGCATCAAGACCATCGGGGCGTTCAATCATCACACGTTGGCATTCTTCGATCACTGATGAAGAAAGAGATTGTGCAAAGGCTATTTGGGATGCTATTTTTTGCGATAAGGAATCACGCAATGGAGGTGCGAACTGATTACTAATCATTGTATGTACATACAATGAAAGGTCCTTGTGCGCGGCGTCAATAGCACGTTTGCGTTGTTCAATTTTTTCGGCATCATCTGCACTGCACTTCGAGTGAAATAGGCACAAGCCTTTTATTTTCCCCGGGAGATTAAAGACCAGATGGCTTGCAATGTAGCCGCCCATACTGTGACCGATAACAAATACTTCATCTTCTTCGGCTATTTTACATTGCGCTTGTATTGCATCACAATAGGATTTCATTTCCGATGTGCCACGCAATGGGACATCGCGGTGATGACCTGGAAGATGAGGGGTGTGTATCACAAAATTTTTTTTCGAGATGAGCTGCAACATCTCAGACCACATGACGTGATTTTCCAAAAAACCGTGAATCAGAATCAGATGCCTTTGGGCCATACGGCTGAGTTTATGCGTTTTCTGCTACAACTTCTTCTACGATATCGGGCATTTTCGCCTTGAGCAAATTTTCGATTCCTCCTTTTAGTGTTGCCGTTGAAGATGGACATCCGCTGCATGAACCTTTGAGCTGAACATACACTTTTTTATCGTTGTACGCCATGAAGTCGATTGCTCCACCGTCTTGTTCTACAGCTGGACGAACGAATTCATCCAACAAATGTCGAATGACATCATCGTATTCCGTGGGTTCGAATTTGGAGTAGTCCATGTTTGAGACCTTTGGAGCAGAAGCCTGGTCATCGTGATTCGCATCTGGAGTGCGATTCAAAAGGTGAGCAGGCACAGCTGTAACAGTCACTGGGTTATCCATCAACCACTCTCGAATGTAGTCTCGCAATTGTTGTACGATCATTTCCCAACCCAATGATTCGTCTTTGAGTACAGTGACATAATTTCCACTCATAAAAACCGATTTCACCATGGGGAAATTGAACAATTCTTCCGCAAGTAATGATGAGCCACGAGCTTCCATTTTGGTGCGGTATTCCACTTGCAGACCACCGGTGATGAGTGGTCGGTCGGCTACAAACTTCATTGCAGCGGGATTGGGTGTCATTTCAGCGTAAAGCGCTGTCGGGATGCGTTTAGGTGTGTCCATAATTCGAGATGGTACAAAAATAACCCTTTTCTGGCAGGAATGTTCGATTTGTGCAATGAGTTTGATGGTCGTTTGATCGTTGCAATGCCAACAATGTGCCGCCCCGCAGGGGCAAACAAAAGGTCGTCCTTACAGGACTTGGAAAATGCAAACGCCCCTTGCGGTGCTGGCAAAGGGTCGCCCTTATAGGGCTTGTAGGCTCCCTTTCGCGTTCCTAAAGGAACTCTGCTTGCGTTCAAATGCGCCTCTGTACCTACTACGATGAACTCAGCACAAGTCTGCGGTCCAAAAAAGGATCACCGCGATCAACGCATCCATTTTTCGTCTATGCTTGCGTTCTAATTCGCCTCTGCATCTCTGCGACTACTTCGATGAACTCAGCACAAGTCTGCGGTAAAAAAAGGAGCGCCGCGACTTTGCGTTCCTCTGCGTTCCAAAAAAGGATCACCGCGAACATAGCGTATCTAACACCCCGCGTTTTGCAGGATTATGATTTGGTCAAACGAACGGATTGCAACATATTTGGGCATGAGAAAATTTGTATTCTTGGGTCTTTGGTTGTGCTGTACACAATTGCTTTTTGGCCAGGTGACGGCACCCGTCAACGGAGTTAAGCCAAAGGAAGTCGTTTTTACTGCTTTTACCCATGCCACCATCCAGGTGGATGCCGAAACGGTGTTGAATGACGCCACTTTACTCATGTTTGATGACCGTATTATCGACGTAGGTACTGCGGTTCAATTGCCGCCGAATACTGTGATCCGCGATTGTACGGGCCTTTTCATTTGTCCTTCATTCATTGATTTGCATGCCGAATATGGCTTACCTAAGGTGCAAGGAGAACGTCCCGATTGGCGCAATCCACAAATGGAAACCAATCGCAAGGGTGCTTTCGGCTGGAACCAAGCCATACGCAGCGATTATAATGCATCGTTGGAATTTGCACCGAACAGCGAACAAGCACCTGATTTTCGCAACAACGGGGTAGGTGTGGTGCTTACCCAACGTATGGATGGCATTGCGCGTGGCACTTCGGCCCTGGTAGGACTCGGCACGCGCGCGGAGGTCAATGTTTACAAAGCACAGGCGGCTCAACATTATTCTTTCACCAAAGGCACTTCTACCCAAGATTATCCCAATTCGTTGATGGGGTCGATTGCCCTTTTGCGTCAGACCTATTACGATGCACGTTGGTTTGAACAAGGCGGTTTTGCTCAAGAAGAGAATTTGGTCATGCGCAGTTGGATCGCCAATCGTGCGCTGCCATCTTTTTTTGATGCCGGTTACAAATGGAATGTGCTCCGTGCCGATAAAGTGGGTGATGAATTCGGAATTCAATATATCATCCGAGGGGGAGGTGATGAGTATCAACGACTGGCCGAAATCAAAGCCTCAAAAGCCAAACTGATTATCCCGTTAAACTTTCCAATGGCGTATGATGTGAGCGATCCATACAACGCGCGGTATGTGAGTACGGCCGAAATGAAACACTGGGAATTGGCTCCGTACAATGCTTCTTTTTTAGCGAAGGAGGGAATTGATTTTGTTTTCACCATGGCGGGATTAACAGACAAATCGGAATTTCTTAAACAAGTGCGTAAGACAATCCAGTGTGGCTTGGATGAAAAACAAGCATGGAAAGCCTTGACGACTCGCCCTGCCGAATGGCTGGGTGTGACTGGAGAGGTGGGTAGCCTGCGTAAAGGTTTGCGTGCGAATTTTATTATCGCAAGTGCACCAATTTTCAAAGATGAAAGCGTTATCCGCGAACATTATATCAGCGGCGAACAGTTTGTGATTGCAACTCCTCAGAATGATTTATCAGGTACGTACAAATTGCAATTGCCAGATAATGCTTACACATTAGAAGTAAGTTATGCCGGCGGCAAGAATGCTGCAAAGATTCAACACATCAAGTCGATTGAAAAGGAAGGTAAGCAAGTGAATGACACTACTTATATCGCGGTGCAAATGCAATACGATCATCCCTTTATCAATATGCAATGGGAAGCACCTGCGGGGTCATACACAGGATTGATACGATTGGCTGGTAGTGTGCAAAAAGAGTGGAAGGGCAATGGATTAGATGCCGCTAACAAAGACATTCCTTGGACTGCTCAATGGTTGACAAAAACACCGAACAAAGTTGTGACCGCTCCGACGGCATCTAAAGAACCAGAAGGAAAAGTGATCTATCCTTTCACTGCATACGGCTCTGAAAAATTGCCTGAAGCTGAGACGGTATTGATCATCAATGCTACGATTTGGACTTGTGAGGCTGAAGGAATATTGGAGAATGCCTCAATACTGATTAAAGATGGTAAAATAGCTGCCTTAGGAAAAAATATTGATCGTGCTTCATATCCAGGCGCGAAGATCATTGATGCGCAGGGTAAGCACGTTACACCGGGAATCATCGATGAGCATAGTCACATTGGTGCAGAGAGTATCAATGAAGGCGCACAATCATGTACAGCCGAGGTGGAAGAAATCAGTGTGTTGTGGCCTGAAGATATCGATATCTATCGTCAATTGAGTGGTGGAGTAACTACGAGTCAAATTTTGCATGGCTCTGCAAACGCAATTGGTGGACAAAGCGCCATCATCAAATTACGATGGGGAGTGAATGCTGAAGGATTGGTTATGCGCGAAGCGAAGCCTTTCATCAAGTTTGCATTGGGCGAAAACGTAACGCATATGAATTATGGCAACGACGGCACACAGCGTTTCCCACAAACGCGTATGGGTGTTGAGCAACTGTATTACGACCATTTTATCCGTGCACGTGAGTATGGTCAGCAGTGGGATATATATAATGCCAAAGCGAGACCTACAGGTAAATCGAAAAAACCGAGCGTTCCTTCGGTAGCTCCGCGCCGTGATTTGGAAATGGATGCATTGTATCAAATTCTTAAGGGTCAACGTTTTGTAACCTGCCATAGTTATGTACAAAGCGAGATCAACATGTTGATGCATGTGGCCGATAGCATGGGCTTTACGCTCAATACGTTCACGCATATTTTGGAAGGATATAAGGTGGCTGACAAAATGAAAGCCCATGGAGCCAGTGCCTCGACTTTCTCTGATTGGTGGGCATACAAATATGAAGTAAAAGACGCAACACCATTCAACGGCGCATTGATGTGGAGATTGGGTTTGAACGTGGCCTACAATAGCGATGACGCAGAGATGGCACGCCGATTGAATCAGGAGGCCGCCAAGGCAGTGAAGTATGGTGGTGTTCCAGAACAAGAGGCACTCAAATTTGTGACACTGAACCCAGCTAAGATGTTGCACATCGATGAATATGTAGGAAGTCTCAAGGTCGGCAAACAGGCCGATGTAGTGATCTGGTCAGAGAATCCTTTGAGTATTTATGCGCGCGCTGAATACACATTTGTAGACGGTATTTGTTACTTCAGTTTAGTGCGCAATGCATTGCTTAAGGATGCAATGGATGCGGAGCGCGCACGTTTGATTCAACGTATGCTCAATGCGTCTGCTAAAGGAGAACCTACACAAAAGCCAGTTCAAAAAGATAAGAAACACTACCACTGCGACACTATAGACAATACAGGTAACGGTGTTTGGAATCATAAGTAAGGATACAATCATGAAAAATATATTCTCCCTCTTTATCGTATTTGCTGTTGCTCTAAATACATGGGCACAACAAATCCCAACACCCGCACCCCCTCAAAAGGGGACGGTGTTGATCATGAATGCTACCGCTCACATTGGCGATGGTACGGTAATCGAAAACTCTGCCATTAGCTTGGTGAATGGAAAAATTGAACTCGTTGCTGATGCACGTGTGATACGCCTGGACATGACCAAATTCGATACCGTGATCTACGCAGCAGGTATGCACGCATATCCTGGATTTATTGCACCGAATACTACTCTTGGATTGCAGGAGATTGAGCAAGTACGACCTACCCGCGATTATCAGGAAGTGGGTACATATAAACCGGGCATGCGTACGGCCATCAACTACAACACCGATAGTGAAATCATTCCAACAGTGCGATACAATGGAGTTTTGATGAGTCAACCAACTCCAAGAGGCGGTACGATTTCGGGCACTTCATGCATTGTGCAACACGACGCATGGAACTGGGAAGATGCGTTGATCAAAGCGGACGATGGAGTGCATTTGAATTGGCCTCAAGTATTTCACAAGCATTATGATAAGGGCAAAATTGCGGTGGAGAAAATCAAGAGTTACGATCAACAAAAACGTGAGATTTATACCTTCTTCGATGAATCAAAGGCATACGCGGGACTAAAGAATCCACCTACGAGCGAGTTGCGTTATGAAGCGATGAAAGGTTTGTTCGATGGCAGCAAAACCCTTTTTGTACATGCCGATGATGTAAAAGCATTGACCGAGGTAATTGCTTTCAAACGGTATTATCAATTGAAGCATGTTGTGATTGTCGGTGGAACTGACGCTCCTCTTGTGGCCAAAGACTTAGTGAGCGACAGCATACCAGTTATGGTAGCACGTGTTCACAGCTTACCACGCTTTGAGGAAGACGCCATTGATGGACCATTTACTTTGGCCAAACAACTCTACGATGCAGGTGTACTTTTTTGCTTGGAGAATAGTGGAGATCAAGAGCATCATGGTGTACGCAATTTGCCGTTTTATGCGGGAACATGTGTTGCATTTGGATTACCGTATGAACAGGCAGTTGCTGCGATCTCAGGAAATACGGCGAAAATTTTGCGCGTAGATCACCTATGTGGCACGTTAGAATCGGGCAAGGATGCCACGCTGTTTTTGAGCAGCGGCGATGCATTGGATATGCGTACCAATGGATTGGTTATGGCCTTTATTCAGGGCCGTCAAATTGAATTGACGAGCAAGCAGACCGAGCTCTACGAAAAATTCAAGAAGAAGTACGAGGGGAAATAGGTCACTTTGTCGAATCAATACCCTAGACAACCACGTACCATCGCCAAGGTTTCATTGGCTACTTTAGAAGCCTTGTCAGCGCCAATGGCGAGTAATCGATCCAATTCACCTTTGTCGCTCATATAACGATTGTAAGTGTCACGTTCTGTGCGGTACTCTTCAATAATGGCCTCGAGAAGATCTTTTTTGGCGTGTCCCCAACCGTATCCACCAGCTTCAAGTTTGTTCTTCAAATCAGCCGAACGATCGCTCGGTGCGATGAGTTTATACAGTTGGTAGACAACACTACCTTCGGCGTCTTTGGGTTCTTCAAGAGGTGTAGCATCGGTGACAATTTTTTTGTTGATCACATCCTTCAATTCTTTGTCACTAAGAAAAATATTGATGTAGTTGCCATAACTCTTTGACATCTTCTGCCCGTCGGTGCCGGGAACATACATGGTTTCTTTATTCAAACGAGCCTCAGGAAGTACCAATGCTCCGTTCATCAATCGATTGAATGTTGAGGCGATATCGCGCGTAATTTCCAAGTGTTGCACTTGATCTTTGCCTACAGGAACAACGTTTGCACCATACAATAGAATATCGGCAGCCATCAGCACGGGATAGCTAAATAGACCAGCATTCACATCGCTGAGCCGGTCGCTTTTATCCTTGAAGCTATGGGCATTGGCCAACATGGGGAACGGCGTAAAACAGTTGAGATACCACGTCAGTTCAGCGACTTGAGGTACATCACTTTGACGATAAAAGGTTGACTTTTGAGGATCGAGACCAAAGGCTAACCAACAAGCAGCAACAGAGTGTGTATGTTCTCGCATGAGCTCAGCATTTTTGATTTGAGTGAGCGTATGCCAGTTGGCAATAAACAAAAAACTATCGTTTTCAGGAAGTGCACTTTCGGCAATAGCAGGGCGAATGGCGCCAAGAATATTTCCTAAATGCGGTGTTCCAGTACTTTGTATGCCAGTGAGAATGCGGGCCATAATGATCTTGATTTGGTTGCAAAAATCGTGGATTTTAAGCCTGACACCAAGGACTAAGCGCACTTTCCAATATTTATGTGTAGAAATGCTTTGGAATGATGTATTTTGCAGATTCGCTCCTGCAAATGAAAAAGATTTTTCAAATCATTCTTGGCCCTGTGTATTTCATCTACAAGTTGTGGGTTGGAGCCGTGTTTTGGATCACCTTATTGATATTTTATCCGGTATTCTTGGTTTTTTTGCGGCGACCTTCAGGTTATCCCAGCGCCTTTCGTTTGAAGCGTATTTGGTCAGCTGTATTGTGTACTTTGTTCTTTTGTCCCGTTCGCCGAACCATGCGCTCAGACTTACCACCTGCGCCTTTTGTAATAGTGAGTAACCATTGTTCCTATTTGGATACGGTTTTTATGTATCGAATCATTGCACCGTATTTCGTTTTTATGGGAAAAGGCGAGTTGTTGAATTGGCCATTGTTTGGCAAGTTTTTCAAAACAACGGACATTGCTGTAGATCGTCAAAGTTTGCGAGGCAGTTTTGGCGCTTGGCAACAGGCTGCGCAAGCCATAGACCGTGGACATTGCGTAGCCATTTATCCAGAAGGAACTATACCTGACGATACACCAAAGATGTTGCCTTTTAAGAATGGTGCATTCCGACTGGCTGCGGAAAAGGGTGTGCCGATCGTTTGCATCACATGGAGAAATAATTATCGCATTCTCAAAGAACCTTCGCGGTATTTTGAATTTTCACTGCCTCAGATAATTGATGTAGTTGTACATCCACCATTGACCGGAAGTGATCCTGAAACGTTGCGGGATCAGGCGAGAGACATGATCGAAAAATCATTGCACCATGCAAATTAGTGAACCAAAAATCGTAACAACGGAGGAGATTAGTCTGATAGGCTATGCCCGCGATATGCATTTGCTCAACATGCAAATTCCAGCCTTGTGGCAGGAATTTCGTTCGCATCCTTTGGTGAGAAACAAAAATGTCCCTACGTTTTATTCTGTACAACGGTACCATGAACCAGTCGATTTGAAGGCATTTTCTCCAACCGCATTGTTTACCAAATGGGCTACTGCTCCAAGTGAGTTTTTTGATACAACACCAGAAGGCATGGAAGTCTTGGTTGTGCCAGGTGGCCTGTATGCACAGTTCGAAGTCCAGGCGCCACCAACGGCCGCCAAAGAAGTTTTTGGACACATCTATGGGCAGTGGCTGCCACAATCGGGTTATCAGCTGGCTCATCGCCATCAGGTAGAGGTTATACCTCACGATTATATCCAACAGGGCGACAACGCGAAAGAGATCATTTGGATTCCTATAGCCGAAATGTAGAGGTGCTGCAAGAGTGGTCGAGTTTCGCCTTAGTCGGAAAGGGTAAGCTTGTTTATTTCATGCAAATTGTAAAATGTGTTACCATTGAGGACATTAGATTCGTTTCAGCCAAACACCTCTAATGACGAAAATCAATAAAAGTGACAATTTTCGTCAATAACTCATTATATTTGTTTTTAGCGGCTGGTAAAAATTAACCTTGTATCAAATGATAAAACGCGAAATATATCTAGAAAAACTTCGACGATTGAAGGATCAGCGGCTCATTAAGGTGATCACAGGAATCAGACGAAGTGGAAAGTCTACATTATTGGAGGCATTTAGGAATGAGCTTCTTGAGAGTGGAGTTCCTAAGAAAAATATAGTTTTCTTCAACTTTGAGGAAAGGGAAAATTTGCATTTAACTGAGTGGGCAATTCTGTATGATGACATTATAAAAAGAATTGCAAGTGACAGACAGCATTATGTGTTTTTGGATGAAGTTCAACTGGTAAACAATTTTGAAAAGCTCATCAGTGGATTGTTCACCAAAAAGAATATTGACCTCTATGTTACGGGCTCAAATGCATATTTACTCTCAAGTGAACTTGCAACTTTGCTCTCTGGCAGATACATTGCAATCAATGTACAATCATACTCATTTGCTGAATATACCCTAGCTAATAGCAAGGAAAAAAACACGGATAGGTTATTTCGCAAGTACCTCAATAGTAGTGGTTTTCCAGAAGCGGTTACTTTGGCGCAAAGTGATGATTTATTGGTAAACGATTACCTACAATCCATTTATGATAGCGTAGTTATAAAGGA
>JBDKJN010000267.1:0-10387 GCA_039796595.1 Bacteroidota bacterium | reverse complement strand
GGTGTAAAGATCACCGACTTGTTGGGCAACAATTTGTGTAAAAGAAGAAACTAGCAGCACCAAGCAGCTAGTGAGAGATTTGAAATTCATAGAGGTTAATTGGTTATTTAATAACGAGAGCGCTTTGTACTTTCGTTCGGTGAAAATACGTGGAAAACGATAATTTTACAAACTAATTTTACTTTCCACTTTTCAATAAACGGGCCACATAATTGGCGCTGATCTCAGCAACATTAGCTTTTACATTTAAGATTTCCCCCAACGTCCGTTTCACGCTCTGCCCCATAAAAGCACCCAATCAGCCGAGACACATTGAGCAAACCTGACATGAAAATACGACCCCATCCCGGATGAGTCACTTGCTTTCTTGAACAGGAAGACCATTTTGTGTTTCAGACCATTCGTTCTTACCGAACAAACGTCATTAGGATAAACATGGAAGGAAAGAGAAATAACCTCTGTACTGTTGGATTTATTTGCCGATACAGAATTTGGAGAATATGCTATTGAGCAGATCGTCCGCTTGTACTTTTCCTACAATCTCACCCAAATGATGCAGGGTTTTTCGGATATCCACGGCTAAGAAGTCGGATGTAGTTCCATTGGCGATTCCCGATTGAATGTCATGTATGGACTGCAAAGCTTTGACCAATGCCTGATGATGTCTGGCATTGGTGACGATGGTTTGACTTGATTGCCATTTGGCCAATTCAAGTGAAGAAGCAATCTGGGTTTTTAATTCATCGATGCCTTTGCCATTTTTCGCTGATATGTAAAATACGCCTTCACCGAAAGTTAGTCCCGGCATCTGATCCACTTTGTTGATGACCTTGATATAATGTTTGTTCAGGCCTGCATGTTCTTGAACCTTATCAACAAATTCCTGAAACGCATCGGGACTACTATTCACTCCGTCGCACACGAGCAGTATGATTTGAGCGGATTCGGCTTTCGCAAAACTTCGTGCAATACCCAACTGTTCGATTTGATCGCTTGTTTCTCGAATCCCTGCTGTATCGATAAAATTGAACCGAATGCCCTGAATCACCATATGGTCTTCCACGGTATCTCGGGTAGTACCAGCTATTGGTGACACAATGGCCCTATCCTCATTTAATAATGCATTCAGCAAAGTCGATTTGCCGGCATTGGGGGCTCCCAAAATCGCAACAGGAACACCATTTTTGATGGCGTTACCCAATGAAAAAGACGCTATCAAATGCTGGACAACGTGTTCGATTTCACTCAACAATATGCGGAGTCGAGTGCGATCAGCGAATTCAACATCCTCCTCACTAAAATCTAACTCAAGCTCCACCAAAGAAGCAAATTCGATCAACTGATCTCGCAATCGATTGATCTGAGCAGAAAATCCGCCGCGCATCTGGTGAATAGCCTGATGATGTGCGGCTTCGGATTCAACAGCAATCAAGTCTGCAACGGCCTCGGCTTGACTAAGATCTATTTTCCCATTGAGGTAAGCCCGCATGGTGTATTCGCCAGGAGTTGCAAGGCGGGCTCCGGCCTCTTGCAAAACCTCTAAAGCTTTTTGTTGAATATACGTGCTGCCATGCACTGATATTTCCACAGTGTCCTCACCTGTATAACTATGTGGACCACGAAAAACAACGGCAACCACTTCGTCCAATAGTTTTCCGGAACGCATCAAGCGGGCAAAATGAGCACGATATCCCTCGCTATTGGCTATGCTTCGATCCAAAGTACGATCGACAATGGACAAGGCTTCACGACCCGAAACGCGAATAACAGCAATACCTCCGACACCTTGTGGTGTGCTCAGCGCACATATCGTTTCTTCCAATCCCAGGTGCATCTCGATTAGTAGATGATTGGAATAAGTCCACGGATGCCCATGTCCACAACATTTTCGGTAGCAGGTTCAAACTTGCCATCTGGATTCGTATCCATCCACTCAAAACTATTGTTAGTGCTCAGCGAAAGCACAACTTGAATGTCTTCCGTTTCATTTCCCGTAATTACTAATGGTTCATCGAATTGGGCTGTGACAACACATGAGCCCGCTGGAATTGGCGAAGTAGAGCTAATTGGATTGGGCACTGTTGTTGCGCCAGGAGGTGTTTGTCCGGTGTAAACATATGGCGTACCGAGCACCCAAGATTCAAATCCCCAGTAACCCTGTAAGCGATCATCATTGACCTCAACCGTTTCAGTACCGATGGTGTAATCAGTGATGTAATTATTGAACCCAACAAAACTTGCCAACGTGCCATTGAGGTCGAATCCCGATGCCAAATAATTGATATTGTAGTTTTGGTACGATAAGGAAACCCTTATGTATTCATACGTACCCGCAGGAATTGAACTCAAATTGATACGCTTGAATACCTGCCCCTCATTGACGATCGTCGCTTGGTCAAAATCAATCGCCGCGTCTCCCCCTGCAGTTGTTTGAGCTCCGTTGTATAAAACCACACCGTTGCCTAAGGCTGTAAATGCCGTTGGGGCAAGTTCAATGTAATGCGCCGAAATCGAGTTAAAATCGGGACTCTGAGCGGCGTGACCGGCTGGTACCACTGAGGGATTGCCAAAATTATCCAACCTTGCCTGATTCGGATTGAAAGCGAAACTGAAAACCACCTTCGGATTGGGTGGAGTTGGTTCAGGGTCTTCCTCTTGTTCTTTACCACAAGCTGACATTAAAACCACAACTGCTAGTGAAGCAGCCATCCGCCAAGGGTTCGAAAGGGTCTTTAACATGGTGTAAATCTATAACAAAATTCGACTAAAATCACGGGACTGATCGTTCATAAATCTGTGAGAACTTCATCTATAACGCCCTTTCGCCAATACTATTCTCATGTATTTTTACTTTGTTGTGAAGCATTTGCAAATTCTATATCTGGCCATCCTATCGGCTTTTGTGCTCGTGCCATTCAGTGCGGGTCGCGCTTTTGCTTCAAATCCTTCAACATCTGGGCCTTACGAAATCATGGTTGTCGATTATTACACCATCGCCACCAAAGCTGAAATTGATGATTTCAAAACCTTGGTCGAATCCTATTTGAGCACTTACATCGGCCGATGTGCCGATATCGAGAACAATGCTGTCATTTTAAAAAAGTCGAAGAAAGCCACTTTACAAGATATCAATGAAATCGTCAAAGGAGCTCTCACATTCTACGATTATAGTCAACTCCGTGATTTCAAAGGTTTCTCGCCAATGATCGAAGACAAATTAGGGGCTATTGATAAAATTGATTTTAAAAAATCAAAAATCGCTCAGAATACAGCCAGTCAAGCTGAAGTACGTAGTATTCAAGAGTATTATCTGCAAAAGGAATTGGAAGACCTAAAGTTACTCATCAACATCGAATTGGGCATGTTCAGTGGCAATAATTTGATGGTAAAAACTTCCACCGAGCAAAGTTTAGTGGATGAGAAAACCAAGAGGCAGCTGATTGAACAATACACCGGAACAGACCGGAACTCACCGCTTGAACCCATCAAGGTTAAAATTAGCGACGAGAGTTTTGCTATGATTAATTTCAAGGATACCAGCACACTGGACCAAAAACCCTCAGCTTCTACCATTGACCAAGACCTGATGAGCAGAGTATTGGACTTGTTAGAGCAAAATAACCGCAAACTGGATCAAATGCAGGGGCAAATGGACCAAATGCGCGTTGAACAAATACAACTTTGGCAAAAGCAACAAGATGAGAAAAACATCGCATTGCAGAAACAAATCGACGACCTCAAACAACTTGTGAATAGCGGTCAACTCCCAAATCCATCCGTTTCATCTGCAAGTGGCGGTCGTGGTGAGATATTGAATTTCCCCAAACAAGTGGTTTTGTATTATGCCACAGGATCAAGCGAATTAGACGCCAGCTCCAAGCTCGCTTTAAATGAAATTATTGATCTTTTGGCTCGTCAGCCAAATGTCACTGCGCTGATTGCAGGGCATGCCGATAAATCTGGTGATACCCAGAAAAATGCGTTGATCGCCAATAAACGAGCTCTAGGCGTAAAAGACTTTTTTATTCGGAGTGGCTTATCGTCCGAACGTTTTATTACTGTTTCATATGGAGACAAAAACGACAATGGAATAGGCAATCAACGTCGTGTCGTTATTGAATTTATTCTCCGTACTCCTTAATCTCATTTTTGATTCTATTTCTTCATCGCATATCCTATGAAAATCATTTGTATCGGTCGCAACTATGGTGCACATGCCAAAGAACTCGGAAATGATGTGCCAACAGAGCCTGTGTTTTTTTGCAAGCCTGATTCAGCAATTTTACCTAAAGGCAATCCATTATATATTCCTGATTGGACCAGCGATTTACATTATGAGGTTGAGTTGGTATATCGCATACATCGCCTTGGAAAGAATATCGACAAAGCGCATGCTTCACGGTATTATGACGCTGTTGGTTTGGGTATTGATTTCACTGCACGTGATGTTCAGGAAGCTCAAAAACAAGCTCGATTGCCATGGGAAAAAGCCAAAGCCTTTGACGGATCTGCAGTGCTCAGCAGTCAATGGATAGAATTATCGGATGAACAAAAAAGCAATACGTTTTCATTCCGCCTGGAGAAAAATGGAACCGTTGTTCAAGAAGGCAATAGCAGCGACATGATATTTTCCATTGATGCTATCATTGCTTATGTTTCGCGCTTCATGACTTTAAAGATCGGTGACCTCATATTTACCGGAACACCTTCAGGTGTTGGTCCTGTAGCAATTGGTGACGAGCTAAAAGGATTTCTGGTGGACCAAGAAATGTTTAAGGTCAAGATCAAATGATCAATCGTTTTTGTTCATGATACGTGTTTGTGTGCGAATACTTTCCTTGTGCAACTGCTCCAAATACTTATCAATAAAATCTTTGCTCAAGCCCAAACGTTCTGCTAGTTGAGTTCGTGTGGCAACAATCTCCTGCCAACGGTCGAGCTGAAATATCGTCATATTATGAGCCTTCTTATAAGCACCAATTTGCTCGGCCAATTTCATTCGCTCACCAATTAGACCGATAACTTCTTCATCCAGCTTGTCAATCTGCGAACGCAAAGATGCAAGGGCATTTGAGACTTCAAGATCATTGGTGTTGTCCTGACGAACGTGCAACGACTCAATAAGTTGAAGGTAGGCTTCAGCGGTGATTTGTTGCGCCGCATCGCTCCATGCCTGATCCGGAGTCGGGTGCGACTCGATCATTAAGCCATCGAAGCCCAGGTCCATAGCACGTTGAGCCACACCGGCCAATAGGTCGCGACGCCCGCAAATATGGCTGGGGTCACAAATGATCGGAATTTCGGGAAAGGCACTGCGCAGGGCAATGGGAATTTCCCACATGGGTTTGTTGCGATAAATGCTTTGACCGTAGTAAGAAAACCCGCGGTGTATAGCAGACAGTTGACGAATTCCAGCAGCGTATATTCTTTCCAAAGCACCAATCCAAAGCGACAAATCCGCATTCACGGGGTTCTTTACGAAGACCGGAATATTCACACCCTTAAGCGCTTCTGCAATCTCCTGAACAGAAAAAGGATTCACTGTTGTGCGAGCACCGATCCATAACATGTCAAACTTATGTTGAAGACATAACTCTACATGCTCAGCTGTAGCCACTTCGGTCATGATGGGCAATCCCGTTTCCTCACGAGCTTCCAGCATCCATTCTATCCCCTTGCCTCCTATACCCTCAAAGGCGTTTGGACGCGTCCGGGGCTTCCAAATACCCCCGCGCAAAGCATGAACTTTACCCGTTGCCGCCAACTGACGCGCCGAAGTGAGCAACTGATCGCGCGTTTCAACGCTACATGGACCACTGATCAAGAATGGATGATGCGTTAGATTGGTACGAGATTCAACATGCAAAAGAGGCGATTCCATAGAAAAAAATTATGAAGGCGCAAAGTACGATGCCGCGCTGATATAATCGAAGAACAAGACCTTGATTTGACAGTACGGATTAACTTTGGTGTTCAATGAAAAACCGACCAAAAAGCCCATTGTTCAAACCCACAGGTACAGACATTCATGTCATCCCTCTGAAGATCGGGATATCCTGAAAGATTAGGAAAGTGACTTAGAAATGAAGGCCTATTCCAAGTGAAAGATTGGCCGCGTAGGTATTCTCAGGGCGCACCAGGACTTGTTGTTCTAAAGAAAGCACGACATTTTCAGTGGGTGCATAAAAACAACGCAATCCAGCAGAAGGTGTGTAATAGAAGCCTGTTTCGTTGTTGCGTGAAGCAATCGTTAAACCTGTCACATTGATATAAGGAGAAATATCAATTTTCTCAGACGGGTAAAAGTGAAATGCAATACCATCTGGAATCATGCATGAGTACATAAAAACACCAAAGAATACGTCTGGATCGAGGTAGCCACATGCTGATCCACCGCCCAACATGAAGCCCATTCCAACACCAATACTTGCGCCTAGAGGAGCTGTAAATTCAGCATCAGAACTATGCTGACGAATAACAGGTCGGCTGTATCGTGCTGCGTATAAAAGACTGATATTATCCCGAAAGAAATGATCGACCTTAATCTCGTGTAACATGGAGTTTCCGTACCCGAAATTGTAAGTCACCAGATTACTACCTAAACCGAATGGTGAAGGTTTACTATCAGAATTTGTTTGGGCAATGGCGGCATTGGAAAAAACAAATGCAGCAAACAAACATGTCCAACGTAAAAAATTTTTCATCCGAACAATGTATTGGAATTCAAAGATAACCAAAATTGTTTACGAGAAACTCAGAAAGTGGTTTAGCTGGAATGAAAAAAGCAGCTTCCGCTGCCTTTAGGAAAAGTGCCCAGGACTGGATTCGAACCAGCACGGTTTCCCGCCACCCCCTCAAGATGGTGCGTCTACCAATTTCGCCACCTGGGCAGGGGTATTTTTTAAAACGAAAGAGGACAGTCGCCTGTCCTCATTTCCTTGCAATTTTTGTGATCCCGCTGGGACTCGAACCCAGGACCCATACATTAAAAGTGTATTGCTCTACCAGCTGAGCTACGAGATCAAAAGAACGTTGTGTTGCTCTTTAAAAGCGGCCGCAAATATACTCCTACATTTTAAGTTTGCAACCATTGTTAAGAAAATTGTTCTTTTTTTTCATAACCGCTAAAAATAGCGGGTTCTAGCCCAGCAATTCATTCAATTTGCGGTTAAGAGAATCTAAACTTAGTGCACTTAGGCTTTTCTATTGTTCCGTATTCAATCTTAAAAAAAGCCAGCGCAATTATCTCCTGACCACAGCATGTCTGGGCGCAGACTTTTTCGACCTTAAGGCCTTAGTTCATTGGCCTAGCCTTGGTGTTTGAGAGTCGAACTACCTCATTGTTAATGCACTCAGTGAAAATAGTGCTATGATTTCCTTCTTTTTTCTTTCACTCGGACAACTTTTCTTTTCGTATCATTGTCAATTGATAGCTGTGGGCATCCACACGTTTGAAACAACAACCAAAAAACATTCATGAAAAAGCACATTATTGTTGCAATGCTATTCCTAGGCCTTTCAGGCACAGCGATTTACGCTCAGAACATTCCCGCATCACCAAAAACACAAGAGGCCATTGATCTTGGCTTGGTTTCTCCTGCTACAGATGAAGAAATGTTGATTCTCAACACCAAAGCTGAAAAATTGGTTTGGATTGAATCTGTTAAAGGCGAAGTTAATCCTTACGATGTATTCCCATTGGTGAAACAGACAGGCGAATCGGTGGTACTCACCTACCAACAATTGTTGAATATCAATCCGCTTCTCTTTGAACTACCTCAACAGGTGAATCGTTGTGAAAACTTGTTGGTCCAAACCAGCGATGGCAATTATTATCTTTTGGTCGTTCGATCAGAATCAATGATGGAGAATGAAATCAAACGTGCAACTCTTAAAAGCAAATAACCTCGACCTATGTCAATAGCAAAAAATATTTTTATAGCGGTCGGCCTACTGATTGTTGGTTCCATCCAAGCACAATCCGAAGTTTTTAATATAACCGACCATTCGGAATACGAGACGTGCGATGCAATTATGCATGATAGCAACGGTGGCTTAGTGCCGTATGATCCGAGCAGTAATCATACCATTACGTTATGTCCACCAGTTGGAGAGACGCAAGTAAACTTGTATTTTATCGGTTTCAATTTGAGCAGCGGAGACAACCTAAGCGTTTACGATGGCCAGGATATGACTGCGCCCCTAATTGGCACCTATAGTGGAGAAGACCTCTTGTTTGAAACCATTTCGCCGACGAACGTGAGTGGATGCCTTACGATCAACTTCGTTTCTAACGCCGATGCCCTAACGGGTGACTTCAGCGTTCGGATTTCCTGCGGCACGCCTTGCGATTACCCTGTAGCACTTATGGATGCTGTAGCGGATACTTTGCGTATTTGCCCAGGTGAACAATTTACAATTGACGGCAGTGCTTCAACATGGACTGAAGGAGCCGATTTGGCCACTTGGACCTGGGATCTCGGTGACAATACGACTAATCAAGTTGCATGGCCAAATCTTGTTCACTCCTATGATACTCCAGGAGGATACCGAGTTCGTCTTTATTTGACCGATAGTAACGATTGTAGTAGCGCAAATATTCCTGAAATAGTGGTTTTGGTATCCACCCCCTATACCTTTGATGTAGATACTTCAGATGACATCTTCTGTATTGGAGAAACAGTACATATAGGTAATAGCACATATCTTGCTAACACTCAAGGTGGTTTTACCAACGAAGCGCAAAATGGTCATACCAATAACTGGACAGAGAACAACAACGCTGTATTTGATAATGGTATTTACATTCCGGACAATGAGGGCTGTCTTTATACCGAAATTACCTTCAACCAGTTTGGAACCGCTTCAATTGATGAGGCAGAAGACTTCCAATCGATCTTAATTAATATGGAGCATAGCTTCGTAGGTGACATCATTATCAACATCATCTGTCCTACAGGCGAAGTTCTGAGCTTGTGGCCTGAGGCAGGCGGAAGCGGAACTTACGTTGGAGAGCCAATTGATATAGATGACGGAGTTCCGGGCATTGGGTTTGACTATACCTGGTCGCCGACCTCAACTGGTGGGACGTGGCTGGAGGGTATGGCTGGCTTCGGAGGTACAGTTCCTGCCGGTGATTACGAACCAGAAGGTGACTGGTCTGATCTTTTTGGTTGCCCTCTCAATGGAACTTGGCAATTGGAAATATGTGACGTTGTTGGGGCTGATGATGGTTGGGTATTCGAATTTGGGATTCAATTCGCACCTGAGTTTTATCCTGCTCTATTGACCTTCACCCCGACTGTAGGGAATGGTTGTGACTCCAGCTATTGGTCAAACCAAAATCTTTTGGAGAGCATTGGTCCCGGTTGCGATTGGGCTACTTTTATTCCAACGGAAGGAGGTGTTTACACATTTACCTACACTGTAATCAATGATTTTGGCTGTACATCTTCTCAAGATGTAACAATCACGGCTATCGAACCTCCAGTAGTAAATGCAGGTGACGATTTTGCATTCTGCAACACTCCAATAATGGTCGATGGTACATTGGTGAATGGTATTCCAAACGTGCCATACACTTATCAATGGACTCCTGCAGCCAATTTTGCGAATGCCTCTGTAGTTGATCCGACACTAAATTCAACTGCAAACAATAATGATCAACAATTGATTCTGTCCATTTTCCCAACTCAATTCCCAACATGTGTTGGTAGTGATTCGGTTTGGGCCATTGTGCCAGATGTTCCTCCAACAGCAATACAAGAGCCCGTTGAATTCTGTGTCGGCGAAACCTACCCCATTGATGTGGCATTCGATAATGGAAACTACCAGTATAGTTTGTTCTTCCCTTCTATTTCAGAAGAGGGCCTAATTGCATCAAACAGCGCTGGAACATTTGCAGTTGCAGACTCTGGTCTTCATTACATCACTGTTACTGAACCAACATGTGGATTTACTTCAACCATGTCATTCCTGGCGGTTGATGAAATTTGCAAAATCACGGTTCCCAACGTGTTTTCACCCAATGACGACAATCTCAATGAAACATTCACTATTTATGGGGTTGAGAATTTCCCTAACAGTACTTTGTTGGTCTATGATCGTTGGGGCAAGGTGGTGTACGAAAGCAATAGCTACAACAATAGCTGGACAGCTAAGGATGTTCCAGATGGCACCTACTACTTTATTTTTGGTCACAACCAACAAACTGGCATGAAATATTACGAAGGACATTTGACTATTCTTCGCGGAGAATAACAGAAATCCCTTCTAGTCAAGAATACAATCAAGTCCTATTGGTAAATCCAGTAGGACTTTTTTTTTGAAACCAAACAGAACATAAAGGTATTTTTGCCCGCCTATCGCACCACTTATGAAACAAGAT
>JBDKJN010000266.1:0-3780 GCA_039796595.1 Bacteroidota bacterium | reverse complement strand
ACTGCTGGGGTTGAAGAAATTGATACCGTAATGAAACTCGGCATGGCTCATCCAATGGGACCTTTGCGTTTGGCAGACTTTATTGGTTTGGACACTTGCCTCAGTATTCTTCGCGTTTTGCACGATGGCTTCGGCAATCCGAAATACGCTCCATGTCCATTGTTGGTGAATATGGTAACCGCAAAAAAATTAGGTGACAAAACAGGCGAAGGATTTTACAACTACTCCGATCCGAAAAACCCGGTTGTAGCACCATTTTTTAAGAAATAATGAAATGATTCCAGTCAGGGAACCCTGGTTTAACCTGCCTGGTTCGCGTGCTTATTGCGTCTGACGATGGCGTAAATACGCGTGATGTCGTTACTCAGAATTTCCCGCACCTCAAATCGTTTCGACATTCTACCCTGAATTTCAAACGCAACAAAGCGATCCGCCACCACGCCTTGTCGAACCATAAGTGTATCTGTAAAGCCTTGCTCGTTCGATGCCTCAAGCATTAAGTCTTCGGTTGTTGAATCCGCCAAGACGATGTACTTCAAGTTGATCGTTCTATTCGATAAATTCATCAAACGAATAAGATAGGGTTCTTTCTTTTCAGCAAACTTCTGCGGTTGAGCCAACCACGGTTTTGGGGGCTCCTGCTCCTCAAGTATCGGCCTATCCGGTTCAGTAAGCCTTGGAAAACCATCCGGACGACTCAAGTCAATTCGAGAAGTTTCTTTGCCCTCTTCGCTGTAGGTATAGATGTATTCCCAATACTGAATACCACCGTCTGGTGCTGATGAATACTCCAGTCGACTCACTTGTCCATTGGCGTAATAACTAACCTCCACCCTCGCATGTCCAGCGATTCTACGGAGTTCAAATTCGACCAACAATACACCTTCATGATTGTATGCTTTGAACCTGCCCCAATTTCTTTCCAAATCCCAAAGTTCCGAAGTAGAAACCACACCGTTGGTGTGATAGCATTCGGTGATGCTACCTTCTACCGAGTTGACCTTCTCACATTTGTATTGGGCAAAGGCAATGGTTGACAATCCAAAAGTCAACGCAATTAGCACCAATGCAACGCAACTTATTTTTTGATTATCGAACATATTTTTTTCCATTGCTATAAAGGTTCTAATTAAACGATTCAAACTCCCAGCAAGCCAGGTTCTAAAGGTACACTCTGGAAATAAATTCGTTCACTGGAAATCCCGAAAAATGTAACTCTTAGAAGGCTCCCCTTACAATCCATTTTGCGTTAGTGGGCTTTACAATTGTATTGAGCCATTATGCCATCAGTTAGTCAGAAGCATACAAAAAAACAAAATGCCTGAACCCATTCATGAGTAAATTCCATTTAGGTGATCCCAACAATTCAGCCGTGAAGTGTAAAATACAATCATCAACGGTTTCATAATAGTACAAATGGAAATTTACTTTATGTATATTGATATACTTTTGACACAATGCAAGAGATCATCCGCATAGCATCGCTCACCAAGTTTTACACCATTGGCCAAGAAACTATCAAGGCACTTAATGGCGTAGACTTGTCCATCAAAAAAAACGAGTATGTGGCACTTATGGGGCCAAGCGGATCTGGCAAAAGCACCATCATGAATATCATCGGATGTTTGGACACACCAAGCAGTGGAAGCTATTTTCTCAACGGCCCAGATGTGGCTCGTTTGACCGACAATCAATTGGCCGAAATCCGTAACAAAGAGATTGGTTTTGTTTTCCAAACGTTCAATCTTTTGCCGCGTTACACTGCTCTTGACAATGTCGCATTGCCGTTGATATATTCTGGAGTACCAAGTGCGGAACGCAGGGAACGGGCAGCCCAAACACTAAAGATGGTAGGTCTTGGCGACCGTATGCACCACAAGCCCAACGAACTTTCTGGGGGTCAACGTCAACGTGTGGCAGTCGCCCGCGCCTTGATCAACAAGCCATCGATCATATTGGCCGATGAGCCCACTGGAAACCTCGACACCAAAACCAGCTACGAAATCATGGCCTTGTTTCAAGACATTCATGATGCTGGCAATACCATCATTGTCGTAACTCACGAAGAAGACATCGCACGTCACGCCCATCGCATTGTTCGTTTGCGCGATGGTAAAATAGAACAGGACGAAACCAATACACCACAACGCCTCGAAAAATAAGTTGAGCGGTTGCAGGATCAAAAGCCTCGTCATACACAGATTTACAGATAAAATCCCTTCAACGCCATCTAAGGATGAGATTCCTTGGCGGCCATTGGATTGCATCCGAGGTTTGAATTACCTTTGCGCCCTTAAAAATTAGCATCCACTATGGCTTCACATACTGACATTGCCGTCCTTTTCGCGAACAAACCAATCGACGCTCAAGTGACCGTAAAGGCATGGGTACGCACCTTTCGCAACGATCAATTCCTGGCCGTTAGCGATGGCACAACCATCCGAACGCTGCAAATTGTTTTAAACAAGGAAGAGCATGACGAAGCGAAGTTGAAAAAACTCAACACAGGAGCTTGCGTTAGTGCTTCGGGTGTGATTAAAGCCTCTTTAGGAAAGGGACAAGATATTGAATTGATCGCTGACCAATTAGAAATATTGGGTGAATGTGATCCAAATGAATTCCCTATTCAAATGAAGCGTCACACGCTTGATTTCTTGCGAGAAAAAGCACATCTGCGTTTTCGCACCAATACATTCGGTGCGGTATTCCGTCTTCGCCATCATTTGGCGTTTGCGATTCATGCATTCTTTAATGAGCGCGGATTCTTTTACTTGCACGCACCAATCATTACCGGAAGTGATGCAGAGGGCGCTGGCGAAATGTTCAAAGTCACTAACCTTGACCTCAACAATATCCCGCGTACTGAAGATGGCAGCGTAGATTTCGGTCAGGACTTCTTTGGCAAAGCAGCTAACCTCACTGTGAGTGGACAGTTAGAAGCCGAATTGGCGGCTTTGGCTTTGAGCAAAGTTTACACCTTCGGACCAACTTTTCGCGCTGAGAACTCCAATACCAGTCGTCACTTGGCTGAGTTCTGGATGATTGAACCCGAGGTAGCATTCAACGACATTATCGCCAACCAGGATTTGGCTGAAAGCTTTTTGAAATATTGCTTCAATTACGCGCTAAAACATGGGCGTGAGGATCTCGAGTTTTTGCAGGAGCGTGAAATCAATGAAGATAAACTCAAACCAGTGGATGATCGCCAAAGCATGCCATTGATCCAACGCCTAGAGTTTGTTGCCAACAACGAATTTGAACGTATTTCTTATACTGAAGCAATCGATATTTTGCTAGCGAGCAATCACTACAAGAAGAAAAAATTCAAATTCGATGTCAAGTGGGGCATCGATTTGCAAAGCGAACATGAGCGCTATTTGGTTGAGAAGCACTTCCAGAAACCCGTTATCATTACAGGTTATCCTGCAGCAATCAAAGCCTTTTACATGCGTATGAATGAACCAGATGCACAAGGTCGCGAGACGGTTGCAGCAATGGACATTTTAGTACCAGGCATCGGAGAAATTATCGGAGGATCACAACGAGAAGAACGTTATGATGTTTTGGTGCAAAAATGCAAGCAGTTCAACATCCCCGAAGATCACATTTGGTGGTATTTGGAAACACGCAAATTCGGCACTTGCCCCCATGCTGGATTTGGTTTAGGATTCGAACGATTGATCATGTACGTGACGGGCATGCAAAATATTCGCGACGTGATTCCATTCCCACGCACACCACTCAACGCTGAATTCTAATTGGCATCAATAAAAAAGAGGC
>JBDKJN010000265.1:0-4282 GCA_039796595.1 Bacteroidota bacterium | reverse complement strand
GCTGTGGATTTTTTGACCAAAGAATCAGAGGTCGTTAAGATGCGACCAGTTGAGGGTGAGCCAGATCCGTTTTCTGTCACCATTGATTTGGGCGAAAACCGCGGTTTTAAGGAGATTACTTTCGACAAACCCACAATTCCAGCCAACAACGCTATTCAAGATGAACTGCGCAGTTTTGCCAATAGCATCATCAACAACGAATCACCGGCAGTTAGCCTCGAAGACGGAGCACGAGCGCTTGACGTGGCTTTACAAATTTTGGAAAAAATGCAACAGCATATTCTGCTACAAAAAGACTAGTGTCGGGCCGAAAAAGTCGGCTTAGATGACTACATCGGCATTTCTGACTCCAAAACTGAAAAACAAACACACTGTGAACGAAGGGGTTATCATTATTGCTTCACCTAAACCCTACTGTGTGGCCACCATTCTTTCTCCTCTTTGTAGAGAAGAGTTGACAAAAAAAAACCTTTAGTCTTGCAATATTTAGAGAAACTTGCGTTCTACGGTTGCTATTGAATATCCTATTTTTGCTCGCCCATTAGGGAAAGGAAATGCACCCGAGTAAAAAAAAGACCTTACACCTATGAAATTATTCTACTCGCTCTGTGCGTGCTTAGTGCTTGTTGGCTGTTCGATTTTTGACCCAGAAGAAGCCATTCCGGGTTTTGTCAGTGTAAAATCATCCGGCTTTGATATCGCTCCCAATCAAGGCACAGCCAGCAATCAAGTGACCGAACATTGGTTTTCAATCAATGACAATATTCTAGGCTCTTACGACCAACCATGTGTTGTGCCTGTATTAGAAAATGGTACTACCCGTCTTCGTGTGCAGGCAGGCATCAAAAACAATGGCGTTGGAACGACACGTATTCGTTATCCCTTTTACCAACCGTATGACACCGTAATTCACGTTGTACCCGGAGAAACCATTGATGTTACCCCCGTTTATGAGTATTTCTCCAATCTGAATTTCGACATTTCGAGGAATTTTGAGTCCGGAAATTTTTTAGTTAGTCATGGCAGCAATGAAGGTATTTCAGAGTCTACCACAAACCAAGATGTAGTGTTCGAAGGCAATCGGTGTGGCGCATTGATATTGGAAGAAGGTACCGATTATTTGCTTGTAAAGGATATCAACACTTTAACGCTAGACGCCGGCAATACCATATTTCTGGAAATGAATTACAGTTGCAATAATAGTTTTGTCCTTGGTTTCTATGTCACAACCGGAGGCATTGCGAAAAAAACACCAATCATAACTATTACCCCAACTACTTCTGCTTCATTTGCACCCACCTGGAATAAAATTTACATTGACCTTGGTGCTTTGGCTTTGGGCAATCCCAATGCAAGCGGACATGAATTGTATATCGAATGTGTACAAAACGAAGCCAACTCACCGCGTATTTATCTCGACAATCTTAAAATCGTTCGTTGGGATTAATTCTCTCCTGAGAAAAATTTATGAATCGTAACAACAGTCTAGTCCTACTCTATTATATCACTGATGCTATCAGTGCTATTTTGGCATGGACAACGCTGTATGTATTCAGAAAAAAAATCATCGAATCAGCACATCTCTCATCCGAACAGCCATTAGAGTTTGACACTAATTATATCCTCAGTTTATTGCTGATTCCGGCCTTCTGGTTGTTCATCTATTGGTCGGGTGGTATGTATCAAAAAGTATTGCGACGATACCGTTTGCAGGAGTTAAAGGAGACACTCATCGCATCCATGGTAGGGACATTGATTATATTTTTTGTATTGTTGATGGATGACAAAATAACAAGTTACAGAGATTATTATCAGTCGCTGACCATATTATTCTGTTCGCATTTCTTCATCACATTACTGTTTCGATTAACCCTAACATCGCGCACTGTGACTCTAGTTCATAAAGGACAAATAGGATTCAATACAATCATAGTCGGTGGCAACCAGCGCGCACTAGCTATGTACGAAGAGATACAAGGTTTACGCAATTCTCCTGGTTTCAAGTTTTCGGGATTTGTCCGTGTTAATGGTCAAGACAATCTGTTGAGCAAACATATTCCTCACCTTGGAAAATATGACATTCTGCGAAATATTATCAAAGAACTCAGTATTGAAGAGGTGATTATAGCCATTGAAAGCGGTGATCACAAAGACCTCGAAAATATTATTTCAATGCTTGAGGACACAAGCGTCAATATCAACATCATTCCTGACACCTATGACATCCTTAGCGGATCGGTGAAATTGAATAATATTTATGGTATTCCGCTCATTCGTGTCAACCACAGTATCATGCCCGCCTGGCAGTTGACCATCAAACGAATGATTGACGTTACGATAAGTGGTTTGTCTTTGCTAGTACTGAGCCCCATCCTATTGATCATTGCAGCAGCAATTTCTTTTGAAAGCAAAGGAGGAATATTCTACTCACAGGAAAGGATAGGCCGATTTGGCAAACCGTTTCGGATCTACAAATTCCGCACAATGTGTAAGGATGCTGAAAAGGACGGACCTCAATTGAGTTCATCCATCGACGCCCGTGTAACTCGCATTGGTCGCTTTTTGCGCCGAACCAGGATTGACGAAATTCCTCAATTTGTAAATGTACTTAAGGGTGAAATGGCACTAGTAGGTCCGCGACCTGAACGTCAACACTTCATAGACCTTATTACGCAACGTGCGCCACATTATAGTCACCTTCACCGCGTACGTCCAGGCATTACGAGTTGGGGTCAAGTTAAATTTGGGTATGCCGAAAATGTAGATCAAATGATACAACGTTTGAAATACGACATCCTCTACATCGAAAACATGTCTATTGCCATGGACATTAAAATTCTGTTTTATACAATCCTTATCGTTATGAAAGGCGCAGGCAAATAAATCTTTGTCTTTTGCCTAGTTTGTTTCTACCGAGCGCGCCTCACCAGACTGTACAAAAACATGTTGGTGCTCTATCTGCAATTCTCGTAAAATACCAGGAATTCGCTCGCTATGGGTATCTGTCATAAAAATTTGACCGTGCACATTGTTCTGTGCCCACAACAAAATTCTACGCGCCCTGGACTCATCAATTTTGTCGAATAAATCATCCAACAAGAGCAATGGGGCAATGGGCTGCATGCGCGCCATATATAAATATTGTGCAAGCTTGATAGCAATCAAATAAGACTTTTGCTGGCCTTGTGACGCCATCTTCTTGATAGGCAGATCATTGATCGTAAACAAAAGATCATCTCTGTGAATACCACTACCTGTGCGCTCTAACATGCGATCCTTGTCTTTATTCTGAACCAACAATTGTTGCATTGATGCATTGTTCAGTTCACTTTCATATTCCAATCCCGGAGTTTCATGGCCACCAGTAATTTCTCTATACACCAATGCAAAGGCCTCATTGAATTGAGCGATAAACTGCTTTCGTTTATCAAAGATGATTTGACCATGTTCAAGCAATTGATAATCCCACGGCTCCAACAGCTCAGCACTATACGATCCTTTGTTGCCAAACATCTTTAATAGATTGTTTCGCTGAAGCAGCGCATGGTTATAACTGATCAAATGATGCAGATACTTTGCATCGTGCTGGGAAACACAAACATCCAAAAATTTTCGGCGTTCCTCACTGCCTTCCCAGATCAATACAATATCATAAGGCGAAATCACCACAATAGGCAGCACACCAATATGATCGGCTAATCGATCGTACTCTTTGAAATTTCGTTTGACCGTCTTTTTTTGCCCCTTACGCAAGGTCAATATGATTTGTTCAGCCATACCATCGCGCTGATAGTCACCAGTGACGCTTGCTTGATCGCAATCCTTACGTACCGTATTGGTGTCTATTGAACTAATGAAACTCTTGGTGGTGCTGAGGTAATAAATGGAATCCAGAATATTGGTTTTACCGCTACCATTATCACCTGTGAAGCACACTATTCGACTACGAAACGCCAATCGAAGCGATTCATAATTCTTAAAATTATAAAGCTGCAATTGTTCAAGCAGAATCTTATTGATCGCCATTGGTTAATAGAAATACTGGTTATAACTGTTTTTCCATTGCCAATTGCGTCGATTCATTTCTTCCAGACTTCTCATTCCTTTAGCGAATTCCTTGGCTTCGTCTTCATCCTCATCAATCACAATATTACTGGAGCTTTCAATCATATTCGGCCAAAGATTTGTAGGTTCAGTTTGATCGAAAGCGATAATCGAACCCAACCATGATTCGTTGTCTTTTAGCTTAAATTTGAGATAATACACCTCAAACGATTTATTC
>JBDKJN010000264.1:0-3141 GCA_039796595.1 Bacteroidota bacterium | reverse complement strand
TAACCAACCATCATCGTCAAAACTATCCAGAACAATGCACAACTCGCTCACTTCCGCTTCATTCGCAGAGTCGACACATCTGACAAACCTTCTGCCGTCCAGCCGAACCGTAAATTTTAATCCGTATTCAATGTGTTTCATGCTTATGTTATGATTGATGCAATCTAACCTCAAACCTCGCTGCATTTAAAGATTGAAGATTTAAAAATTTAACGAAGTGTGATTATCATTGAACGATGATCTTTCCTTAAATATTTAAATTATTAATGGCGTAGCCTATCTTTCCTTAAATCTTTAAATCTTAAATTTTTAAATAGCGAAGCCTCGAATGGCGTAGCCTACCTTTCCTTAAATCTTTAAATTTTATTTTTTTAAATGACCTCAGTCCCCCTTCAGCGCATCCCAGCCTTGTGCCTGCAAGGGGATACGTTCGCCGCTGCGTGTTATGAGGTTTACTCCAGTACCATCGGCTGTGACGTGACCGATCACACTTAGATTGGGATTGCCCTTGATCTTGTCGTAATCTTTTTGTTTGATGGTGAAAAGCAATTCATAATCTTCTCCTCCATTGAGTGCGCATGTGGTGTGATCCAAATTGAACTCCGAAGCCACCTTTGCAACTTGTGGATCCACTGGAATTTTTTCTTCATAGATATCAAAACCAGCAAAGCTTTGATCTGCCAAATGCATCAACTCCGATGCAAGGCCATCGCTGATGTCGATCATCGAGGTAGGAATGACATCCAATTTTTCTAGTAGCTCCACCACATCCAAACGTGCTTCTGGTCGCAACTGGCGCTGCAATGGATAAGCGTAGTTCTGCAATTCCGGTTGAGCTGTTGGTGCTGCTTTGAACACCTCTTTCTCACGCTCCAAAACTTGCAACCCCATGAAAGCGCCGCCCAAATCTCCGCTCACAACGACCAAATCATTTTCACGCGCTCCGCTTCTTGTAGCGATTCGTTGTGGCTCGGCCTTGCCTATTGCGGTAATACTAATCACCAATCCAGAACGTGAACTGGTCGTATCACCACCGATCAAATCAACGCCATACGCTTCGCAAGCCAACAACATTCCAGCATACAATTCATCAATTGCCTCAAGCGAAAAACGATTGCTCAGCGCTAACGACACGGTGATTTGTTCTGGGCGTGCATTCATCGCGCAGATGTCGCTCAGATTGACACATACACTTTTGTAGCCCAAATGTTTGAGCGGAACATATCCCAAATCGAAGTGCACACCTTCCATGAGCAAATCGGTCGAAATCAAAACTTGATGTTGATGGGTATACGACAATATCGCTGCATCATCGCCCACGCCTTTTACGGTAGACTTGTTGCGCAATAGAATGTGATCGGTGAGATGTTTGATCAATCCAAATTCGCCGAGTGCACTCAGCTCGGTGCGTATATCTTCAGACATGTTATTTGTGTTTTGCGATTTCGGCTGCAAATGTCGTTCAACCGCAGCAGATCAGGACACAGTGAGTGCAGAAATTTGGTCATGAGGCACACCTGAATGATGAATGTCTTTTGCGCTGAGCTGAATATTCACCTTTCCGTTCCACTCATTTTCTTCAATGGTATACAAAACATCAACGGCGCGCCCTTGGCTCAGGTCATCATACCATTCGCCCAAATCAAACCCAATTCCGTCCATTACAATAGCGCCGCCTTGTTGTTTGAGTTGAAGCTTTAAATGATTTTTATCTGCACCAACCTGACGCGTCCCTACGGCATCCACCAACTGGCGTGTCAAAAACACGGGTTTCATGTTTTCAGGTCCAAAAGGTGCAAATTGTTGAAGTACTCTGAAGAACTTGCCCGTGATTTGATCCAGGCTCAATTCTGCATCATAATAAACATGTGGCTTTGGTCTTTCGCTCTGCAAAAATTCGGCAACCACGGCATCAAAGCGCTCGCGAAAAGCTTCAAAATTCTCCTTATTCAAAGACAAACCCGCCGCCATGGTATGGCCGCCAAACTGCAACAACAGATCGCTACACTTGCCCAACATTTCAAACAAATCCACGCCCGGAATACTGCGTGCGCTTCCTGCCAATTTTCCTTCGGCTTCGACTAGAACGATAGTGGGTTTGTAATACGCCTCAACCAGACGCGAGGCTACAATTCCAACCACACCTTTGTGCCATTTTTCGCTAGCCACCACCGTGGTATAGCTGGTGCGATAAAAACCATCTGCATCAACCATCTCGATGGCCTCTTGCGTGATTTCTTTATCCAAAGTCTTGCGTGTATTGTTGTTTTCTTCCACCGATGGGCTAATGGATTGTGCCTCTTCCACGGTTTGAGCAAGTAGCAATTCCACTGCTCGTGCTCCGCTGAAAATTCGTCCCGCCGCATTGATCCGTGGGGCAAGCACAAAAACCACATCCGTGATGGTCAAGGTAGGTTTTACGAAAGCCGCTTGATCCAACATAGCCTGAATACCAGGTCGGCGAGGTGTTTTGGACAATTGTTGCAATCCATAGTAGGCCAGAATGCGATTTTCTCCCACCAAAGGCACAATATCGGCCCCAATCGAAATGGTCAGTAGATCAAGATATCCAAACAAATGCTCCTGTGGAATCTTATGTCGCATGCTAAATGCCTGTAGCATTTTGAATCCAACGCCGCATCCGCTCAGTCCTTTGAATGGATAATAACAATCCGTGCGTTTGGGGTCAAGCACAGCCACCGCGTCGGGCAATTCTCCTGGATTATGATGGTCGCAAATGATGATATCGATGCCCCGCTCGTTGGCGTATTGCACCTTTTCAACATCCTTTATGCCGCAGTCGAGCGTAATAATGAGCGAAAACTCATTTTCGACAGCATAATCGACACCCAAATAGGAAAATCCATACCCCTCTTTGTAGCGGTCGGGGATATAAAAGGCGCAATCGACGCCAATATTCTTCAGAAAACTATAGACTAGGGTAACAGCAGTAGTGCCATCCACGTCGTAGTCACCAAAAACAAGGATTCGTTCACCGCTGTTCACTGCTTCCGTTAGCCGATCGACGGCTTTATCCATGTCCCGCATGAGATAAGGGTCATGTAAATCAGCAAGTTGCGGTCGAAAAAAGGCTTTTGCTTCTTCGAAAGTAAAAATTCCCCGATCAACCAATAATCGGCC
>JBDKJN010000263.1:0-8063 GCA_039796595.1 Bacteroidota bacterium | reverse complement strand
CTTCAAAAACGTAGTCACTAAACCATTCCTTCTGCTGCAAAATGGAATCGAAAAAATTCCATGCGAAATACCCTTCATCACTGCGAGGTTCTAATACTTGGACCAAAAAACGCCGCGCAATTTGATTTGTCGGAATCCAACGATCACCAGCTTGACACACGATGCTTACTGTGGTATCCCTACATGTCGTTTTATAGTGGTAATAATGTCCTTCAAATGGATTTCTGGCCGTTTCATATTTGTCAATATAACTGACCTTGACATGCATCACCGTGTCTTGGGTGATCACCTTGTATTGGACGTGGTTGGCATCCAAACGTTCTATTACTCGACGCCAAGCCCCAGGTACGATATACGCTTCAGGAACTTTGACATAATCTTTACCATTGTACCGATTAAAATAAGGAATTGGCTTTCTCCACGGTTCCGAACGATCATAGCGCAATCGTTGTCCCTCACCGATCAACGCTGGTTCTTCGAGTGCCTTAAAACCATCAAATTGAAAGCTATTTTTGACTGTGGTATCCAATTCAAAATGCAACGGAAATTCTTCTTGTGCTAGGATTTCCTTTCGACCTTCGGCATATTGACGTAAGATTTCTTCCTTTGATTCACTGAGATATTGCAACATGGTATTCAAAAACAGAGATGTGGCCTCCACTCGTTGTCGAAATGGTTTTAGCATATGGGTCTCGGTAGTGAACCCCAGCGTTCCAAAAAGCGCGGCATAGCCGGTCGCAAACCTTGCCGTTTCTAAAAAGCCTTCTATTCCTGACTCAGGTGTGCGGCCCATGGTGTTCACATATGGAGTCATCGGAAATTTTGTTTTCTCCATGCGTCTGAACAACTCTGGTTCCATGCTATTGCGCACAAAACTTCCCTGGGTGTATCCCAATTTATCCGATTGCGTGGTGATCAGCGTCATTGTATAAGCGTAGTCTGCACCATTGCTGACATGGGTATCTATCATCACATGAGGCAGTAGCCTCGTAAACCAATTGCAAAAAGTCAGCGCATTTTGACTATCGCATTTAATGAAATCACGATTGAGGTCAAGGTTGAGCGCATTACCCCTAAAACCGGATTCTTTTGGGCCATTTTGATTTGCACGAAAATAACCACTGCGAACCATGGCTCCATCTACATTGTACATTGGAATGATACAAACAATAACGTCCTTCAATGAGGTTGACAATGAATGACCGGTATTGCATAACGACGCAGATAACTGCATGCTCGACTCCACCCCATCTGGTTCACCGGGATGAATATTGTTATTGATGAGCAAGACAACTTTATCGCGACTCCATTTTTCAGGTTCAAAAACGCCATCTGAGTTGATGACAAAACAATGCAATGGTTGGCCCTGATCCGTTTCTCCGATCTGAATAAGGGAAGCATAGCTACATGCTTCGTCCAAGCGTTTATAATGTTGCAAGCATGTTTGCCAAGTAACCGTTGTATCCTGCGCATACAGTTGACCATCCCGAAAGAGACTCCCTGCCAAGAATAAAAAAGATATCAAACAATACGCTGACTTAGCCATATTTTCATCAAATTTGGCACGAAAATAAGGGTTTGACCGAACATAAATATGCATTTATAGCTTTGAATAAGAAACGCTAGGCGCCTTGCCACAAGTAATTTCAATGCGACAAAGTATTGTCCATGACAGCACTAGACAATCAAAGACATAATTGATTGCATTATTTAAAATAGGCCGAGAATTAGGCAACAATTTATTGGAAACATCAGTTTAAGAAATATAGACGAGTTCCAAAGACTGTTATTGAACCCTATTATGACACGATATATGGACTTCTTACCCCGCCCCGATCAGACCCCAACAAAGGGTCAAGTGCTCTTGTCTGAGCCCTTTCTGAACGACCCATACTTCAGACGTACAGTGGTTTTCTTGTGCGAACACAATCAAGATGGTTCATTTGGCTTTGTGCTTAACAACTACATTGATGTAGAACTGGAAAAAATCATGGACAACATGCCTGCTTTTGAAGGCCGAATAAGCATAGGCGGACCAGTTCGCAATAGTAATTTATATTACCTACATACCCTAGGTGCTGAAATCGCGGAAAGTGTTGAAATCATTCCAGGTGTTTTTATGGGGGGCAACTTCGAACATTTAAAAGATCTTTTGATTGCCGGTAAAGTCTCCAAAAACGACGTGCGATTTTTTGTTGGATATAGTGGTTGGTCGCCTGAACAACTCGAAGAAGAAATCAAACTCAAATCATGGTTCGTCACATCAGTATCAAAAGAAATAGTCATGAATAGTGACAATGATGACCTTTGGAAAAGCATCCTGCAAACTATGGGATCCAAAGGCAAGCGTGTAGCGAATTTACCTGAAGATCCGAATTTGAATTGATCTTCTGCTCAATCTGCCATTTACCCTTCTCCTTTTTTACCTCTTAAACTGCGCCTTCAGTATAAATGGTCATGATATGCGCAATTAGCTTCACTCCAAAACCTGCAGCTAAAACGATTGCCACGATCAAGCGCACACGTTTACCCCAGTAAGAGAGTACATCCCAACGCAATATCACATCCACAACGATGCTTGCTACGGCCAAAAACTCAAGCACTGTGAACAGCCCCAAATTATCATGAATAACATCATTGTAGGTCTCACTGAGCAAGCCTAAACGATATCCGATGTAACTCAGATTATATCCCAACAGCAAGAACATACTGATAATGATCATCCTGCCATTCCAATTCACCCCTTGAGCGTTTGCTTCTGTCGAACTCATAGAATTCCTGCTTTACTTTTTCGAATTGTTTCCAGTGCAAAGTTCACCTGCTCTGGCGTATTGTCTAAATGCGTTACAAACCTAAGCTTGTCCGGTCCAAACGCAAAACATTTGATACCACGATCACTTAATGCATTCACCACCAATGCGCTTGAAAGCCCTGGCATCAATTGAAAAATCACGATATTGGTTTCTACCTTGGTCACTTCCTTCACCCAGGAAACTTCCTTCAGCGCGTCAGCAATGGCAAGCGCGTTCATATGATCAATCAACAAGCGATCCACGTGGTTTTGCATTGCAAATAATCCTGCAGCAGCTAAAAAGCCCGCCTGACGCATTCCTCCGCCCAATGACTTTCTTCTCCGATGCGCTTTTTTTATAAAGCTCTTATCGCCAATCAGTAAGCTCCCTACAGGCGCTCCAAGCCCTTTACTCAAGCACACCGACAGGCTGTCAAAACAAGCTCCAATCGCGCTTGGCTCGTCGCCGGTAGCCACCATGGCATTAAATATACGCGCCCCGTCCAGATGAACTGCCAGGCCATTCGACTTACAAAAACGATGAATATCTTGTAATTCCTGAAGTCGATACACAGCCCCGCCACCTTTGTTCACGGTGTTCTCAATACTTACCAATGTTGTTCGCGCATAGTGGGCATCCGGAGGATTGATCTGACCTTCAAGATGTTGAGCCAAAATCAAACCTCTGTCGGCATGAACTGTGCGAGCGCTCAAACCACTATTCCAGGCCAGACCTCCACCTTCATATAAATATATGTGCGCCATATCAGAACAAATCACCTCGTCACCAGGTGATGTGTGGCACCCCATAGCTATTTGATTGGTTTGCGTGCCACTTGGGCAAAACAATGCTGCTTCGTGACCAAAAAGTTTAGCAGCATACTCCTGTAGTGTATTAATGGAGGGATCTTCAGCAAATACATCGTCACCTACCTCTGCAGTCCACATCGCTTCTCTCATTGCCGGTGTAGGTTGAGTAAATGTATCACTTCTTAGGTCAATTGTCATTCTTGTCTTTAATTTGTATCAATGGTACAAACTTACATCGGCCGACATGCGTATTGGATTTTTGCGACAGTCTTTTTTTCATTGGTTGTTTCCGAACTTTTCGCACAAGAAGACGATGCTATTCGATGCTGGGTCTTTTTTCGAGATAAACATCAATCCACTTTTGATCCCTATGCCTACTTTGACGATAAAGCAATCCTTCGTCGACAACGTGAGGGGCTATCATTAGCCGATAGCAGCGACTTTCCGGTAAGTGAAAAATACATTCAAGCGGTGATGCCTTTTTTGGATTCGTACGAAGGTGAAAGCCGATGGCTCAATGCAGCGGTTTGTTATATGAATACGCACGCACAACAACAAGTCGCTAAGTTGCCATTTGTAGTGGGTGTTAGACCTATGGAGCGACTTCCACTTGAAACGTGCATACATAGCACACTTGGATTTGACCAAAGCTTGTTACGGGCTCAGACCGCAATTTTGGGTTATCCAAAGTTTGCTGAAAAAGGCATAAATGGCAAAGGCGTCAATATTGCCATTTTTGATGCTGGTTTTAAAGGAGTACCAACACATCCTCAACTGGAACATTTGGTTGACAACAAACAAATCAAAGCGACATACAACATCGTGTTGGATCGAAATTTTGTATTTGACTATCACACGCATGGCACCATGGTTTTGAGCTGTATGGCAGGCATTTACAACAACATACCCATGGGTTGTGCACCTGGCGCAAACTATCTCTTGGTGCGCACAGAACAAACGTCAAGCGAATCAAAAATTGAAGAAGATCATTGGATAAGATCGCTGGAGTGGGCCGACCAACATGGTGCCGACATTGTGAACTCTTCGCTGGGCTACAATACACAACTGTATAAGCGCAAGGATATGTCCGGCAGTGCGCACTTGATGGCGAAGGCTGCCAACACAGCCTTTTCGAAAGGAATTTTGGTGGTAAACAGTGCAGGTAATGAAGGTCTGGACTGGTGGGAAATAATTGCAGCTCCCGGCGATGCAGATTCCATTTTGACCGTGGGAGGTATTGAACCTGCCAACGGATTACATCATCCTATGAGCAGTTATGGACCAAATACAGCCGGACAACTCAAACCCAATGTTTCGGCATTCTTTAGAGCTGTGGTTTGCAACGGCAGAGGAATCATAGAAGCGGAAGGCACGTCCTTTAGTGCACCGTTAATAGCTGGTTTTGCTGCATGTGTGATGCAATTGCACCCCGAATGGACCGTGCGCCAAGTCTATCATGAAATTCAAAAAAGTGCTCATCTGTATCCATACTATGATTACGCCCATGGCTATGGGATTCCACAAGCAGAATACTTTTTACCCACCAACGACAGCTCAATCGAAGTGGATTCAATGACCGTTTCAACCTCAGCTGCGAATCACAAAGCATTTGAATTTGTTTACAATCAAAACAATGACACTTATCTCATTCAACTTTGTGATGAAGCACCAATGATGATCGAATTTCTTACCGAACCCATCGATACAATATCTAATTATGTTTACTACAATCTATGTGACGAAAATGATAAAATATTGACTTACCATGTCATCAAGCCTGATGACTTTAAGGGAGCAGTGCTTGAGAAAGGTAACTGCGACACGTGTTTGATTCGCGCCCACTACAATGGCGTTACATTGGAAACCAACCGAAAAAAAATTAGAGAAGCTTCAAAAAAACAATGATAAAATACATTCAGATATGCTTTGTATTGGTCGGCTTGCTATTGTACGCCAATGAAACAAGCAGCCAGCGAACCATGCTGCGCAAAGACATGAAAAAGCAAGAAGCCAGAAATGAATCCTACAGCAAAAGAGCTACCTTATTTTATTCCTTACAACAAATAGGTGCTCTCGTGCGCTTGGACGACAACGAGGAGTTCAATACCGCCAAAGGATTGCGTGCATGGCAATACGGATTGGGCTTTGGATGGATAATTCCCATTGCTGGTCCCGTTTACTTGCGCCCCGAAGTAGATTATCGATTTCGCAATTATCGAATGTCCAAGGAAAACATTGCCATTATTGGAGTGGCGAGTAGCGTAAAACGGTATCGCCTGGCTTCGCATGCTGCCGAATTTGGAATCAATTTGCGATTCACCAATGCAAAAGGCGGTCCGATCCAACGGAAATACATCGATTTTGGCTATATCTATGGTTTTAACTTTGCCAATCGAATCGTTTATACCCAGCAGACCGACCCAGCCATCTATTACGGCGCTACATCAATCAAGGCCAAATTGAAGAATCCAGATTTTTTTAATGTTCATTCACACTATGTGCAAATTACCCTGGGAAAAGAAGGCTTTTCATTCTTCGGTCAATACAGAATATCCGATTGGTTTGAACGTTCACCAAACATTAATTTTAACCGCAAACTACCAGAAGTATCCCCCCTCACCTTGGGCATAACACTCTTAATTAACAGAGACCATAAAGGTGAGAATACGGATGAGAAGGACTCTCCAGAAAATTGAAGAATTACTACGCCATACTTGAGTTATCTGTAAATGCTGAACCCAAAGAAATTCGGGCAGCGTTTCGTCGTTTGGTAAAAATACACCATCCCGATGTGAGTGATGCACCAGACGCACAATCCAGGTTTATGGAAATCCAGGAAGCCTATGAGTTTTTGACCGATGATGCACAACGTTTGAATTACAACAGACTCTGGAATCAGTCGTATGTGAATCAGCAGGAACAATTCCGTCGTGAGCAGATCTACAAATTATGGGTAGAACATAACCGCAAAAAACACGCGCAAGAAGCTTCTCAACCTTCAAGAAAAAGCAGGTTTTCAGCTCAAAAAATGTCAGGCATATATAAGCGGGTTGATAATACATTCAATGTGATTTTTTTGATTCTATTTGCGTTGATTATTGTTCTTCCCTTGTGGAGATACACGCACCAAGACCATCTACCACTCGAGCTTAGAAGGCCATTCTATCGCTTCATCTGGCCTATTGTCCTCGGGTCTATTTTTTTAGTTAGCGGTTACTACTTCTGGTTCAAAGATCCTGACGACGAGGAATAATGGTTGCAAAGACATGGGCGGTTGCCTTGGCAGCACCAAATACTGCTATTTTCGCATCCGAAATAAATGATACAATGGCTATTAAAAAATTAATCGTTGCGATACTCATCGCGCTGCTACCGGTCGGTCTTAGGGCCAACGAAGGTATGTGGATTCCAAGCTTACTACAAGCTGTGTATGATGACATGAAGGCTTATGGCCTGGAGCTTACACCGGAACAATTGTACAGCGTCAACCAAGGAAGTCTTAAAGATGCAATCGTTTTATTTGACGGTGGATGTACAGGCGAAATCGTCAGCGACAAAGGACTATTGTTTACCAATCATCACTGCGGGTTCGACTACATTCAATTCCACAGTTCTTTGCAAAATGACTATTTGAAAAACGGCTATTGGGCCATGAAACAAGAGCAGGAATTGGTGTGTGAGGGGCTGTCAGTAATGTTCATCGTTCGAATTGATGACATCACCGCTTCCATTCGCAAAGGAATCACTGATGGCATGAGTGCGAAAGATATTAGTGCGCTCATCGCTTCAAATAGCAAAGCACTCGAATCCGAGTACAAAAAAAAAGAGCCCCAATTCGGACTTCAAATCAAGGCATTCAACTACGGTAATCAATATTTTGCCATGCTCACAAAAACCTATACCGACGTTCGTTTAGTTGGAGCACCTCCCGGTGATATTGGCAAGTTTGGTGGAGACACCGACAACTGGGTGTGGCCTCGTCACACAGGTGATTTCTCCATGTTTCGCATTTATGCAGACAGCAATAATGAACCTGCCAAGTACAGTGCTACAAATGTACCTTTCAAACCAGCACACGCATTGCCTATCCAAACTGAAGGTGTGCGCGAAGGTGAATTCAGCATGGTATATGGCTTTCCTGGCCGAACAGAACATTTACTCACCAGTTACGCTGTTGACTTTTTGATGCATAAAAGCAATCCACTGCGCATTACTATGCGCGATAACAGTATGGTGGTGCTTGAAGAAATGATGCGCTCAAGCGATGAGATTCGCATCAAATATGCGGCTAAACAAAGTGGCATTGCGAACGGCTGGAAAAAATGGAAAGGACAACAAATTGGTCTTACCAACTATAATGCAGTACAGCAAAAGAAGGATTATGAGGTCAAATATCAAGAAGCAGCCAATCAACCCGGCAATGAAAAATACAAAGACATCCTATCCAAATTAGAAACACAAT
>JBDKJN010000262.1:0-2660 GCA_039796595.1 Bacteroidota bacterium | reverse complement strand
AGCGGGCACCATACCATCGAAGCCAATATCACTTCGCAATATGAGCAGCATTTGCGTGCGATCTTGGATTTACCACTTGGAAATACCGATGCGCTTTGCCCAGCCGTTATGATCAATTTGTTGGGTGAAAAAGGTCACCAAGGCCCAGTACATTACGAAGGCATCGAAGAAATGATGCAGCAACGCGGGGTGTATGTGCATCTTTATGGCAAAGCAGAAACACGCGACTTCCGCAAAATGGGCCATGTGACGTGCATTTCCGAAAATATGGAACATGCCAAAGCACTTGCGCGCAAAGCCATGTCCACCATCAAGGTGAAGGCTTCCGTGTAAAAATCGTTGACAAAAGCTTGGTTGGATTTGCTGTGAAATGCGGTACCCACGGGTAATTTAGCTGCATGAAACAGTATCAGGATTTGTTGCAGCATTTGCTCGACAACGGCACTTACAAAAGTGACCGTACAGGAACGGGCACATACAGTGTTTTTGGACATCAAATGCGTTTTAATCTGGCCGAAGGATTTCCGCTATTGACAACCAAAAAACTGCACACCAAGTCCATTATTCATGAACTATTGTGGTTCTTAAAGGGCGAAACCAATATTGCATATCTCAAGGAGAATGGCGTGAGCATTTGGGACGAATGGGCAGATGAAAACGGCAATCTTGGTCCTGTATATGGCTACCAATGGCGCTCATGGCCCAATCCTGATGGCACGCACACAGACCAAATCAAAAAATTAGTGGATGGAGTCAAAAAGAACCCCGATGGTCGTCGTCACATTGTGAGTGCTTGGAATCCTTCGTTCATCGATCAAATGGCTTTGCCGCCTTGCCATTGTTTGTTTCAATTTTATGTGGCCGATGGCAAGTTGAGCTGTCAATTGTATCAGCGCAGTTGTGACACTTTTTTGGGTGTTCCTTTCAATATTGCTAGTTATGCATTGCTCACCATGATGATGGCTCAGGTGTGTGACTTGCAATTGGGTGACTTCGTATGGACGGGTGGCGATGTTCATTTGTATAGCAACCACGTGGATCAAGCCAAATTGCAACTTACCCGTGACTGCCGCCCATTGCCGCAACTCAAATTAAATCCCGATGTAAAAGATCTTTTCGCATTCACGTTCGAGGACTTTACACTTGAGAATTATGACCCTCATCCACACATCAAGGCTGCGGTGGCGGTGTAGCCTTTGGTTTTATGGTTTATAGTTTTAGGTTTGAAGTTGTACTCCAACTTCCAACTTACAACCTCTCACCTCCAACCTCCAACCTCTAACTTCTAACCTCTAACCTCCAACCAAGAACCCCTCTGGAATCTCGCACACTGGAATCGGAATCATTTTGTGCTGATTGGCCAGATGCCTGCGAACGTAGATGTCCATGACTTCGATCTGGCGAGAATTCAATTGCGATTTTTCAGCATAATTCGCCCAATCACGAGCAGTTAGACCGGTGTTTACAAGCCAACGCATGGCCCATTCCAATTCGGGATAACTTGCTCCAATTTGATCTTCGTCGGTGCGGCTGTCGCCAAAAAGTCCGTCAGTCGGTGCGGCTGTCAGAATGCTTTCAATGATACCCAGGTGTTTTGCCAATGCATAGACTTCGGTTTTCATTAAATCAGCGATGGGAGACACATCTACTCCGCCATCACCGTATTTGGTATAGAAACCAATGCCAAAATCCTCCACTTTGTTGCCTGTTCCTGCTACAACATAACCGTGTAAGCCCGCATGGTAATACAAGGCGGTCATGCGCAGACGAGCACGAGTATTGGCCAATGCCATATCAACGGTCGCTTGTGGAGCTGTTGTATCAACCGCTGCTTTGAATGCTTCAAAAGATGCGGTCAATTCGACACGGGCTTGGCGGACATGAGGGAATTTTTCGCACAAATAACGCATATGATCTTGTGCGCGGGTTACTTGAGATGCGGCTTGATGAATGGGCATTTCCAGCAACAACGTAGGCTGTCCTGTTAACGCACATAAATACGACGTAAGAGCAGAATCTATACCTCCGCTAACGCCTACCACGAAGCCTTTTGTATGCGAAGAAGAACTATAGGCACGAAGCCATTCTACAATGTGGTCAATGATTTTTTGCGATTGCATAGTGCGATTTCTAAAGCTTCAAAAATAGTGCTCAGCGTGCTCAAATTGTTTGTATGAAACAAAAAAGCCATCGGCATGCGATGGCTTTTAGGATCATAAGTGGAGTTCGATTAGAATAAAATTCCAATCTGCAAAGCCACAAAGTTGTTCATCGATTTAAGATCAAACGTTTTTGGTTTTAAATTGGTGAACATCGGGCTGCCGTTTGTTTCCTGAAGTACACCTTTATTTCTAATTACATCTCCAAAACCATTGTTGTAAATAACACCTGCAACGATGCTCGTGCTACCGCTGATGCTATATTCAATACCGGCTCCTGCGATTAGGCTGGTGCGGAAAATAACGATATCATCCGAAATGTCTTCGTCGTTTAATTCCAGAGCAACCAAGTCAGCGTCAACCCATGATTCTTCGTTTTCGCCTGGAGTATCAGGATCGTCGGCTACATATTGCTTCACATACTTCACAGAATCGTCAGCTTTAGCGCGATAGTTAAAGCCAAGCCCAAGGCCCATTTGGCCCCAGTAGGTGATATAACCA
>JBDKJN010000261.1:0-2996 GCA_039796595.1 Bacteroidota bacterium | reverse complement strand
TGTTGATGTTTTGGTGAAAACTCGGATTTTGTGTTGGTAACTTTGAGTGAATGGCCGCGAATTCTTCGAAAGCATTGATTTTCAGTGGCTAGGTAATGCTAGCTGTTTATTTTATGAAAATAATCAACAATGTCATGAACTTATGCCTCAATCTGTCAATTTTGTAGCGGTATGAGTTTCCCTATTGAAGAAGAGGTAATTGAGGTCATTGGTGCTCGTGAGCACAATCTCAAAAATATCGATATAAGTATTCCACGCAATCAACTCGTTGTCATTACCGGGTTGAGCGGCAGTGGGAAATCGTCGTTGGCTTTTGACACTATTTATGCTGAAGGTCAGCGACGGTATATCGAAACTTTCGGGGCTTATGCACGGCAGTTCATCGGTGAAATGGAACGGCCCGATGTGGACAAAATCAATGGTTTGTCACCGGTCATATCGATAGAACAGAAAACGGTAAGCCGCAACCCGCGGTCAACCGTGGGTACAATCACGGAAATTTATGACTTTTTGCGTCTATTGTATGCGCGGGCTGCAAATGCCTATAGTTATGTGACTGGTGACCTGATGGTCCGATATTCCAATGATCAAATAGTACAATTGATCCAGGAGAAATACCGTGGTCAGCGCATATTAATACTTGCACCTATAGTAAAAGGGCGTAAAGGGCATTATCGCGAGTTGTTTGAGGCCCTCATGAAACAAGGCTATTTACGTGTGCGCATTGACGGTGAGGTCGTTGAAATGACCAAGGGAATGAAGCTAGACCGCTACAAAATTCATGATATTGAAGTAGTAGTTGATCGTTTAGCGCCTGAGGCCAAAGCATCGGCTAAATCTGAAGCGGAGTTGGCAAGGATTCGATCTACAGTTGAAACAGCGATGCGAATGGGCAAGGGCTCGCTCATGGTATTGGCAGCGGATGACGAAGGTGCGGCCAAAAAAACCAAGGCAAAAGGCAAGAATGATGCTCTGTCAGTGGATTATTTTTCCAAACATCTGATGTGCCCTAAGTCGGGAATTGCCTATGCTGAAGCTGAACCCAATTTGTTTTCGTTCAACTCTCCGTATGGCGCATGTCCGCATTGCAATGGTCTCGGTGAAGTGGCTGAAGTGGATATCGAAAAAATAGTCCCTAATCCTAAGCTGTCCATGAAAAAGGGCGGTTTTGCTCCTCTGGGTGAATCTAAGAATTCGTATTCGTTTCAAGTAATGGAGGCTGTATTGCAAGCCTATGAGTGCACACTTCAAACGCCCATCGAGGAATACGACACGGAGTTAATGAATACTTTGCTTTATGGTTCGGAGCGTGTCTTTGATATGAAAATGGCAACCGGGCAAATACTCCCAGTGCGATTTGATGGCATGATAGCTCAAATTGAGCGACAAGTCGATGAAGATAGTTCACCGGCATTGCGTCGATGGGCTGAGAGTTTTATGAATAAAATGCCTTGTCCTGAATGCGGAGGGGCTCGTTTAAAAAAGGAGGCTTTATTTTTCAAAATTGGCGATAAGAACATCTTTGATTTATGTTCGATGGGTCTGACGGAGCTCGGTGAATGGTTTGAAAAAGTCGAAAAGCATCTTGACGATCGACAGCAAGCCATCGCTCAGGAAAGTTTAAAGGAAATCAGAAATCGTTTGCGATTTTTGATCAATGTCGGACTCGATTATTTGACTATGCATCGAAGTGCTCGTACCCTCAGTGGCGGTGAAGCACAACGAATCCGATTGGCGACTCAAATTGGATCTCAATTGGTTGGGGTCTTGTACATATTGGATGAGCCAAGTATTGGACTTCATCAACGCGACAACCATAAATTAATTCAGTCGCTCAAAGATCTTCGTGACGGTGGCAACAGCGTTTTGGTCGTTGAACACGACAAGGACATGATGATAGAGAGCGATTATTTGATCGATATCGGACCTGGAGCAGGGGTTTATGGTGGTCGAATCGTGACCGCTGGTTCTCCTAAAAATTTACGTAAAGAAGATAGTATTACCGCAAAATATCTCTTGGGGGAATCAAGTATTGAAGTACCCAAAGAAAGGCGCAAGGGGAACAAAAAGGTGTTGAAGTTGACAGGTGCCAAAGGCCACAACTTAAAAAATGTGGACCTTGAGATACCCCTTGGCAAATTTGTCTGTATCACGGGGGTGAGCGGTGGTGGCAAATCTTCATTGATTTCGCACACATTATTTCCAATTCTGAATGCTCATTTTTATAATGGGGTGAAGAAACCTTTGCCGTTTTCAAAAATTTCGGGACTGGAACATTTGGACAAGGTCATTGAGATCGATCAAAGTCCAATCGGAAGGACGCCGCGCAGTAATCCTTCGACCTACACTGGCATTTTCACAGAAATTCGTAATCTGTATGCCAATTCACCTGAATCCAAAATTCGTGGTTATCAACCTGGCCGCTTCTCTTTTAATGTTTCGGGTGGTCGATGCGAAACCTGCAAAGGGGCTGGTGTGAAAACTATTGAAATGAACTTTTTACCTGATGTTCTCGTGCAATGTGAAAGTTGTAACGGCAAAAGATATAATCGTGAAACACTAGAGATACGGTACAAAGGCAAAAGCATTGCTGATGTATTGGATATGACCGTAGAACATGCGGTTGAGTTTTTTGACGCACATCCTAAGATCAAACATGTTGTGAATTTGTTGAACGATGTTGGCTTGGGTTATATCACTCTAGGACAACATTCTACCACATTAAGTGGAGGAGAGGCCCAACGGGTCAAACTCTCTACGGAATTAGGCAAACGCGATACAGGTAATACCATTTATATTCTAGATGAACCCACAACCGGATTGCACTTTCAAGATGTACAGATGTTGATCAATGTGCTGAATCGCTTGGTAGATCGAGGCAATACTGTAGTGGTGATTGAACACAATATGGACGTGATCAAAGTGGCTGACCATATTGTCGATATTGGTCCGGAAGGTGGAGCGGGTGGCGGACAGATTGTAGCCATTGGTACTCC
>JBDKJN010000260.1:0-5323 GCA_039796595.1 Bacteroidota bacterium | reverse complement strand
CAGTGGGTAAATATCCAGTTGAAGCTATTCGTATGATGAATAGCATCATTGGTGAGGCAGAAAAATTTGAAGGCCTGTATTACCACGAAGAGATTCCAACAGAAGTGGATGAAAATCGTTTTATGACGGACAGTGTATGTTATTCAGCATGCCGTTTGTCAGCTCGTGTGAAAGCTGCAGCCTTGGTCACTATGAGTTTCAGTGGATATACAGGATATCGTGTATCAAGCTGGCGCCCGCAAGCCAACATCTTCGTTTTTACAGCAAACAAAAAGATTTTGACGCAAATGAGTTTGGTATGGGGTGTGCACGCGTTCTTCTATGACAAGATGGTGAGCACCGATACTACTATCGCTGATATCCGATATTTCTTACGCAAGCGCGATTTGATCGCAGATGGTGATTTCATCATCAACCTGGCTTCGATTCCGATTTCGGAGCAAGGAATGACGAATATGATTAAGTTGACGCGTGTTTAACGCGACGAGAAGATTTATATTAAGGGGTTAATACATGTGAAAAGCCCTTTCTGTTCTGACAGAAAGGGCTTTTTTGTTTTTGTAATGAGCATTGGTGCTCATTCATTCAAGTTGTTCATTGTGGTTTACATTTTCACCAATTTGAGCTCCGCGCGTCGGTTGATCTCGTGTTCGTTTTCTTCGCAAGGAACATCGTCAAGACATCCGTTAAGTGGGCGCTGTTCACCAAACCATTCGGCATACAAGCGATCTCTTTTGATACCGCGTTGCATGAACCATCCTTGTACAGCCATTGCTCGCGACATGGACAAGCCTTGATTGTAAGCTATACTTCCTCGTGTATCACAATGAGCCTTTATCATCAACTTCATGTTTGGATTGTCTTTCATCATTTGCAATATTTTATTGAGGATGACCTCATCCTCAGGACGAACAAGCGCCTTTTTGTAATCGAAAATGATATTGTTGAGATTCAATGTTTCTAAATCGATAGCAGCAGTGGCCTCATCGAACAGAGATATCTTCTTGTTGGCTTTTGCTTTTTCATCAGCAGTTCTCATTTGTTTTGTCGCATAATCATCTTTCGGTCTGATGGATAGCGCCTTCTGGTATTGTTTGATGGCTTCTTCGAATTTATTTTCCGAGAAGGCCAGATCACCATTCATCACCGCTGTGTCGTAATTTTTTTGATCTTCTGCCTGTTTGGTGAGGATCTTTTCGATTTCGTTCAGTTTGTTTTTTGGGTACGTGTTTTTCGGATCGAACGCTGTTGCACTGATATACGAATTACGTGCTTCCTCATATTTTTTGTCTTTAAACAATTGATCAGCTTCTAATATCTTCTTGTTGTACGCAGCTTTCTGTGCTTGCAATGTGGCATCATCGACATCCAAACCGCCACCGCTATTTTTTCCATTCAAACTATTCTTCTGATCACCTGTTGTTGAACCAACTCCTTCAGCCAATTCTGCATTGATCTCATTCAATTTTTCATTCTCCTTGGCGTCCCATGGACTTGCATTTGTGCCTTCTGGTTTCACAATGGAAGTGCCCAGCAAAGCAGTGGACGGAGCCAATCCTTGTCCTTCATACTTACCCAATCTTCCTTCAAACGAAGGAATCTTTTTAAGTGTGGGTTCCGCTTCGCCCAAATAAACAAAGGGATCCACAATAGGCGATGCCACCGTATGTTGCATGACCACTTGTTCAGTGTCAAAGTACTCCGCATTCATCATGGTGATCTCAATGACTTCGCCCGGTTCGGCGCTCACCTCAAAGCGCTCAAACTCATCCAATACAACATAACTCTTCAGTTTTTTGTTGACCCGATTGATCTGAATACGCTCACCTGCAAACGATAGGTTGGGTATGTTACTCTTAAGAGTGCCTGCTACCATCAATCGTTCCATGCTGATTACCTTGTAGAAGAAAATATCATCATTGGCATTACCAGAACGACTACTGCAGAAAAAACCTTGGTTCAGTTCCTTGTCGTAAATCAAAGAAAAATCATCGTGATTGGTATTGATTGGTGAGCCGAGATTGACTGGAAATTGCCAGTCTCCAGCTACTTGTTCTGACACAAAAATGTCCAACCCGCCCAAGCCCGCGTGACCGTTACTCGCAAAGTAGAGGTAGCCTTCGCTGCTAATAAATGGGAACTGCTCGTTACCGGCCGTGTTGATTTTTGGTCCAAGATTAACAGGGTCCGACCATTTGCCATTTTCTTTTGTGGTCATGTAAAGGTCAGTCCCGCCTTGGCCTCCAGGGCGATTGCTCACGAAATACATCGTGTTGCCGTCCTTGGAAATACTCGGATGCATATTCGTGAAGTCATTGCTATTAAATGGTAAGTCTTGTGCACTCGACCACTTGCCATTTTCAAATTTCACAGCATATATTTTTGCGATCGCTAGTCCTGATTTATCCGTTACCAAGCGTTTACCACGCATGTTGTTACGCGTCAAATACAATGTTTGATCTGCAAAAGAATATTGCGCAGGGCCATCATGATATTTACTGTTAACTGGTTTTTCTAATACTTTGGCATTGATCAATTCTTCGTTATCGTTGAACTCACAGTGGTAAACATCCAAATAGGGAAGCCCTTCCATAGTTTGTTTGCCTTTTTCATTGTCCATCTGAATTGCGCAAACCAAAAATTCGTCACTGCTGAATTTGGAGATTCCCAGCACTGGCAGCTCATTGTTGATGGCCATGGATTTCATTTTGTACTTGGCAGTATCGGCAAACAAGTCGCGATAATATTGTTTGTCACGCAAGTGGCTTTGTGCGCGACTATCGTGTGGGCGCATCTTGTAGTACATGTCATACCAGTGGATGGCCTCATCGTATTGTTCTAGAACTTTTAGAATTTCTGCATAGGCCAAAAGGTCTTCTGCATTCGAAGCATCTTGTTCCAACGTTTTCTGATACCAATCCGCTGCTATCGCGATCTGTCCCATGCGATGATAGGTCTTGGCAATGCGACGTGTAATGTCGGGGTCCTTTGGATTGGCGTCATAAAGCGTTTCATAGAAGAACAAAGCCTCTTTGTAATCGAACTTGTAAAAGGCATCATCGCCTTTTTCCAATTGTACGTTTTCTTGCGCTTGAATATAGCTGAAATAAAAACAGCCAATCAGAGCCATGAAGATTTTGAGGGTGGTAGATTTCATGTATATCTGAAGAATATAGCGACTTTATACTGAAAAAGGGCTTGGAAGGTTCTGTTTTGGGTATACGTCATTCTTAATCGCTGAAAATCAACAGTTTGGCGTTCTTCAGAGGACTCAAATAGCGTTGTGCAGCGGATGCTTTAACTGGAATAGACGTTCATTTTTCATTGCGTATCTTCGCGCCCAATTTTTAATTGATTCTCATGGCTTCTCATTATAAGGAATACAAAGGTCTTCAACTGCCTCAAATAGCTGATGAAGTACTTGCGTATTGGGAAAAGGAAAAGGTGTTTCAGGCTTCGATCGATATGCGCGATGCTGATAACACTTTTGTGTTTTATGAAGGTCCTCCAAGTGCCAACGGCATGCCGGGTATTCACCATGTCATGGCGCGCACGATCAAAGACATTTTTTGCCGCTATCAAACCTTGAAAGGGAAACGTGTATTGCGCAAAGCGGGATGGGATACCCACGGTTTGCCTATAGAATTGGCAGTTGAAAAAACACTTGGTATCACCAAGGAAGATATCGGTAAAAAAATCACTGTTGAAGAATACAACAAAGCGTGTCGTTCTGAAGTGATGAAATACACCGATCGCTGGGAAGAAGTTACCCGCATCATGGGCTACTGGGTGGACATGCAAGACCCATATATTACCTATGACAACAAATACATCGAAAGTGTTTGGTGGCTGTTGCAACAGATCTACAACAAAAATCTGTTGTATAAAGGTTTTACCATTCAGCCTTATTCGCCTGCCGCTGGAACAGGTCTTAGTTCGCATGAGTTAAATCAGCCGGGTTGTTACCGCGAGGTAAAAGACACCAGTGCAGTGGCCATGTTTAAAACGACTGGCGGTGCATTGGGTTATGGTGGCGATTTGTATGTGTTGGCCTGGACTACCACACCATGGACATTGCCGAGCAATACGGCATTAGCAGCGGGCGCCAAAATTCAATACAACATTATTGAGACTTATCATCCCACTGCACATCACAAGATTGCTGTGATTGTGGCTGAGGCGCTGTCAGGTAAATATTTCTCTGAAAAGAATGCAGAACTCGATTTTGACTCGTATTCTTCAGGAGATAAGAATGTACCGTTCCGTGTAATAAACACTGTATTGGGCAAAGAGTTGGAAGGCATTAAATATGAGCAATTGCTTCCTTTTGCACAGCCTGAATCCGGTGATGCATTTCGAATAGTGATGGGAGATTTCGTTACAACTGAAGACGGTACGGGTATCGTGCATATCGCTCCTTCATTTGGTGCGGACGACTTCAAGGTGGCCAAGGAAAACGGCATAGGCGCTTTGACCATGGTCGATCGTCGTGGGCGTTTCTTGCCTGTTGTGCAAGATGGCACTTTTCTCTATGGTGAAGAATTCGTGAAAGAAGCTTATTACACTGACGATGAAAAAGTGGTGGAATTGGAAAAGCAAAAGCAGGCTTTGGCCGGGTTCATTAAGGATACTTCTAAATTGAATTACTTAAGTGTCGACGAACGTATATGTTTGAAGCTACAAAGTGAGCATAAATTATTCAAGAAAGAAAAATACGAGCACAACTATCCGCATTGTTGGAGAACGGATAAACCGGTGTTGTACTACCCGTTAGATTCGTGGTTTATTCGTATTCCGGAAGTGAGAAATAGAATGGTTGAGCTCAATCAAACCATCAACTGGAAACCTGAAGCCACAGGCACAGGCCGTTTCGGAAATTGGTTGGAAAATGCCAACGATTGGAACCTTTCACGTTCGCGCTTTTGGGGCATTCCACTTCCTATTTGGTCTACAGCAGATGGTAGCGAAACCAAATGCATCGGTTCTGCCGAACAATTGAAGAATGAAATTGATCAAGCTATATCGGCTGGATTGATGAAGGATAATCCGTTAAAGGCCTTTGTACCGAATGATCATTCGGCAGCGAATTACGACACATTTGATTTGCATAAACCTTATGCCGATGATATTGTTTTGCTATCTTCCTCTGGTCAGCCCATGAATAGAGAGTCGGATTTGATCGATGTGTGGTTCGATTCGGGGGCTATGCCATATGCTCAGCAACACTATCCTTTTGAGAACAAGGAACTCATCGATAGCGGTAAAGCATTTCCTGCGGATTACATCGCGGAAGGCGTGGACCAAACACGCGGTTGGTTTTATA
>JBDKJN010000259.1:0-9835 GCA_039796595.1 Bacteroidota bacterium | reverse complement strand
TTGAGTGATTAATTGTCCCAGGCTCGCGTGAAGTAGAGCCGATTGTGGCACCTGAATAGTTGAATGGTCAGCCGGCTGAGGGTAAATGAAGTCTGCTTAACAAACATTTGCTCTACCAATCTTTGATCATTTCCGTTAATCGGTTAAACGGTTTAAGTCCTTCACTAAGAGATTTCGGAACAATGCGCAAGATCCCTCACCTCGATAGAACCGAGGTTCGAGAAGACATCAATAAATCATATGTATAGTTTGGCTAGGATGATTCCCCAGGCCAATGAAACCTCAAGGCCAAGCCTTGTGAACCGTGAAAACCTTGTCCTCCCGATCGTAGAGAGGAATCTCATGCAATTGAGCGGAATGCCTAAAGATGATTAGAGAAATCTACTCTAGTTGGTTCTGCTCTGTCTGTTAACTCTTTTGAAGAAAAAGATGTATTTGCATTTCTGACAAATAGCTCCCATTGATCATTCATACATCTAATACCAATTGTTCTATTGGGAGCTAAACCGTTTAACCTATCCGTTAAAACAGAACATTCCATGCTGGATGGGATACAAAAAAAAACCACCTTCATCGAAGGTGGTTCCATGCAATTGTATTGCGAATATTATTTGTCACCGATGATGATAACCAAAGCGTGGATGACACCTGGGATACCACACAACGCAGTCAAAATAAGGTTTACAAGAACGCGATTTGTCCACTCACCTTCATAAAGGAATACCGCCAATGTTGGAATGAGGAAGCAAAGAACAATCAACAAGCCCTTGCTAGGCTCGCTGCTAGCACTTGCGTCATCCACCTGAATAGATGCAACGTTTGATAATCCATTGCGCATTTCAGCCTTTACTTCACGTGCAGCCTTACGCAAATCTCTCTTAGAAATCTCTTGTTTAGCAACTGCAGCAACCGATTCTGATTGTGGCGCTACTGCTACGCTTTCTGTTGACTCTACTGCGATTGGCGCAGCTGGTTCCAATACTGGTTCTACTGTCGCAACTGTTGCAACTTCTTCCACAGCCACCTCTTCCGCAGCGGCTAGAGTTACCTCATTAGCTTCCGCTTTAGTAATGGTTTGCTTTTGACCTCTCCATTCAACATGGAAACCTTTTCTATGTACACGCTTTTCTACTGAACAAGATGCAAAAGCCATGATACACGCAAGAACTACAAGTAAGTTAATTTTTTTCATATGGTTAAATTTTTTGTTGTGTGGTGCAAAATAGCTAAAATTCATTTGAAAAAAAAAAATTTTCAGGTCGTTTAGATAAACTCAAATGACACTTTAGTAATCTATCCCCATAATGCAGACATTATGACGCGCTCTTTCTCCTTGGTTATTTTCAAATTATGTATTTTCCAAATCAAATAAAAAAAAACTGTCTACTGATTACTTCCAATCGGTAAGTAATTTCGTTTCAATTCAAAAGATTCTTCGCCTCGGCTCAGCCGAGACTCAAAAAGACAAGGCCTTGGCACCTGTCAAAGCTTGTCCAAGGTGATTTCTTAACTTATAGAAGTGAACAGGTCGTTCGTAAATTAGAAAGCGCGGAAACATGTTTCAACATTTCATGTCGATGCCGAATGCATGGGTCAAGCTAAATTGTTCATCACACTTGCCCGATCTGAATTGATCTGGTGCGTTGATGCCTAAGAATCAATCTTCTCCACGATCATCTTTGATTGCTACATGCCAAAAAACCATTCGAGAAAGCCTGAAAAATTCGCTCAAATAAGGGTCAAAAGTCCTAAATTCGCAGCCATGAGTTCAAAACAACGTACTTTGAAAGCCCCTGTGCATTTGCAGGGAGTTGGACTGCATACCGGAGCAGTAGTGAATATGACCATTATGCCCGCTCCTGAAAACCATGGTTACGCATTCCAACGTATTGATCTTGAGGCACAGACAATTATCAAAGCCGATCCCGATCTGGTTGTAGGCACTCAACGAGGAACAACTTTGGAGTTCCAAGGTGCACGCGTTCATACCACCGAGCATGTTCTATCCGCGTTATACGGTTGCAAAGTTGACAATGCTTTGATTCAAATCGATGGCCCTGAGATTCCAATTATGGACGGCAGCGCTTGGATTTTTGTTGAAGCCATCCTTGCCGTTGGTTTCGAGGAACAAAACGCTGATCGCTTGTACCTCACGTTAAAAGAAAATCTCACCTACGAAGATGCCGACCGTCAAATCGAAATGTTGGCTGTTCCTACCAACGGTGGTGAGTTTCGTCTTACTGTAATGGTTGACTACAACTCGCCTGTACTGGGTACTCAACATGCACATATGTATCAACTCGATCATTTTGTGGAGGAGATTTCACGTTGTAGAACTTTTGTATTCTTGAGAGAACTGGAAATCCTTGCTAAAAATGGACTCATCAAAGGTGGCAGTTTGGAAAACGCCATCGTGATGGTTGATCAACAGTACTCCGAAGCACAAATCAAAGACATTCTAAAACTCCTCGGTAAGGAAGATTTGGAAGTTCAAGTCGAAGGCATCGGTGTTCTAAATACGGTTAAGCTACAATTTGAAAACGAACCGGCTCGTCACAAACTTTTAGATATTGTAGGTGATTTGGCTTTGGTTGGCCGCTTCGTCCGTGGGCATATTTTGGCCGCGCGTCCAGGGCATTATGGCAATGTCCAATTCGCCAAATTGCTCAAAGGATTAATCAAAGCAGAAAAAGATGCTGCTCCGGTATTTGATCTTTATAAGAAACCGCTATACGATATCAATGATATCAGCAAAATGTTGCCCCATCGATATCCCTTTTTATTGGTCGACAAAATCCTTGAAATGGATGCCACCAGCATTACCGGAATCAAGAACGTGACCATGAACGAGCCGTTTTTCCAGGGCCACTTCCCAGGCAATCCTGTTATGCCAGGTGTGTTACAAGTGGAGGCCATGGCGCAAGTTGGCGGCATCTATGCCCTTTCTCAAGTTCCTGATCCTGAGTTATACTCCACTTATTTCATGAAAATTGATGGGGTTAAATTCAAACAAAAGGTACTTCCCGGAGATACATTGGTGTTCCGACTTACTCTTGAAAGCCCGATTCGTCGTGGCCTCGTGAATATGCGCGGTGTCGCCTATGTCAATGGCAAAGAAGTCTGTGAAGCGCTCATGCTGGCGCAAGTTGTAAAAGACAAGGTTGCCGCTAGTACCACCGAAACCGAAAAAGTATGAGTTCAACATTCACCATCATAGACCCTAAAGCTAAAATTGGTCAAGGCGTCGAAATTGGTCCTTTTACAACCATTGCAGGTGATGTAGAAATCGGCGATGGTACATGGATTGGTCCGAACGTCACCATCATGGATGGCGCGCGTATTGGTCGCAATTGCCGCATTTTTCCAGGTGCTGTAATTTCAGCAATACCTCAAGACTTGAAGTTCGAAGGCGAACAAACAACCGTCGAAATTGGTGATAATACCACCATCCGGGAGTGTTGTACGATCAACCGCGGAACGAAGGACCGTTTCAAAACGTCGATAGGCAGCAATTGTCTTCTCATGGCCTATGTGCACGTTGCGCATGATGCGGAAGTGGGCAACAATTGCATCATCGCCAATAGCGCAAATATCGCTGGTCACGTGACCATCGAAGATTGGGTAATCATCGAAGGTGTTGTAGCCATTCAACAATTTGTACGTCTCGGGCAACATTCCTTCATTGCAGGAGGTAGCTTGGTTCGCAAAAATGTACCGCCATTTGTGAAGGCCGCTCGTGAGCCGCTAAGTTATGCAGGTGTCAATACAGTGGGCCTTCGTCGTCGTGGTTTTGAAAATGAAACCATCGCTCATATCGAAGACGTGTATCGCATGATCTACGTGCACAACAGCAACATGAGCCGCGCTATGCATGCCGCCGAAATGGAGTTACCTGCTTCCAACGAAAAAGAAACGATCCTGGATTTTATTCGCCAAAGCGACAAAGGAATTATCCGCGGCCCTCAAGGACTCTAAGGTGAAGATTGAACTTCAAAATATTGGCAAAAAATATCATCGCGACTGGATATTTAAAAACCTTTCCCAAACCATCGAAGAACAAGCCGTTGTAGCGCTTCATGGTGGTAATGGCTCAGGGAAATCAACTTTGCTTAAAATCCTTTCGGGATACCTCAGTCCAACCGAAGGTTTAATCGCCTGGTATCAGAATGGAAACCCTATTCCATTGTCCCAATTGCACAGCTCTATTTCGCTTTGTGCACCTTATCAAATGCCTTTTCCAGAATTCACACTGCGCGAGAATGTAGATTTTTATCGCTCTTTCAAACCGCTGCGCAATGGACTTTCCACCGAGGCATTCGCCGATGTCATCCAATTGTCCCAAGCCCTGGACAAACCCTTACATAATTTCAGCTCGGGCATGCAACAACGGTTAAAACTTGGACTGGCAGTACTAAGTGATGCGCCCCTATTATTGTTGGACGAACCCACCTCCCACCTGGACAAAGCCGGCCAAAAGTGGTATCACGAGTTATTGCTTGGTCATATCCATCAACGTACCGTCGTTATCGCCACGAATGAACCCGAAAAAGACGTGCCTTTACAAGCCTTAATTATCGGTGTGTCGGACTACAAGCATTTTTAAGCCAAATCTGAATTGGAGGAAGCCCTCCAAATGGTGTGCAAGACTGCACTTTATCATGTAACTTAGCCGTCTAAAATATACGTTTTCATCCTCTCTATGAGCTCTATCAAATTTGCCGTCATCGGTGCAGGTCATATCGGAAAACGCCATGCCGAAATGGTTGTGCGCAATCCTGAATCAGAATTGGTCGCTATCTGTGATAGCCGCAGCAAAGTAGAATGTGGTGTGACATTCGATGTCCCTTTCTTCAATGATCCCAAAGAAATGCTCGATGCCGTTGATTGTGATGTTGTATGCGTATGTACGCCCAATGGATCGCACGCTCGAATGGGCTTGCTCGCATTGGAACACCAAAAACATTTGGTTGTAGAAAAACCAATGGCACTCACCAAAGCGGATTGTGAAAGCCTGATTTTTGCCGCACTCAATGTGCACCGTCAGGTGTTCTGCGTGATGCAAAATCGCTACAGTCCACCCAGCGAATGGATCAAATCATTGCTCACAGAAAACAAACTGGGTGAAATTTACATGGTCAACATCGATTGCTTCTGGAATCGTGATCACCGCTATTACAAACCCAATTACTGGAAAGGTACAATGGAAGAGGATGGCGGAACGTTGTTTACTCAATTCTCCCACTTCATCGATATTATGTATTGGTTGTTTGGTGACATCACCAATATCCAGGCACGTTTCCGCGACTTCAATCACCAAACCAATACCGAATTTGAAGATAGCGGCATTGTAAGCTTCGACTTCGTCAACGGCGGTATCGGCAATATCAATTTCTCCACCTCTGTTGCCAATGTCAATCTCGAAAGCAGCTTGACCATTGTGGCCGAAAAAGGAACGGTTAAAATTGGTGGTCAATACATGAACGAAGTGCATTATTGCAATATCAATGATTACGAGATGCCTGTATTGCCAGAAGGAAATCCTGCCAACGACTATGGCGCGTACAAAGGTTCTGCAGCCAATCACGTATTCATCATAGAAAATGTGGTAGACACCCTAAAAGGACGCACCAAAATAACAACCAACGCATTGGAAGGCCTTAAAGTGGTGGACATCATTGAACGCATTTATCAAAGTGCGCCGCGTATCACCAAAAGTTTGAAATAAAGAAATCGGCATTTGCAGAAACTCATCGATCTTCTTCAAAAAGAATTCGTCAAAAATGTTTTGACATTGATGACAGGAACAGTGCTTGGTCAAGCGATTGCACTCTTGCTTTCGCCGCTGATCACACGTCTGTTCTCGCTCGAGGATTTTTCTGCATTCGAACAGTATTCATTTTTGTTGAGTGTTCTTTCTGTGGTCATTTGCGGCAAGTATGAATACAGCATCATGCAGCCCAAAGATCAAGAAGACGCCCGGCACTTGTTGGCACTGTGTATTCGTATTGCCTTTTATGCCAGCATCGGAGTTGGAGTCGTATTGCTGTTTACCTCCGGAATGATAGCCGAAACGTATCACAGTCCCTCCTTGCGTTACTTGCTTTGGACATTGCCAATAGCCTTGTTCTTAGCTGGAACATTTAATGCGATCAACTATTGGTTCAGTCGCAAAAAAAATTATCGGGTTGCAGCCACCTCCAAGCTTTTGTACAGTGCGGCCGGTGAACCATTCAAATTGATCAGTGGTTGGATTAAACCCATGCCCGCTGGACTGATCTTATCGACCGTTGTTGGTCATCTGACTGCTACCTGGCAATCGTGGTGGCAATTGCGTCGTGATGAACCGCGTACGATTCAACATATCGACAAGAATCGCATGATGGATCTGGCCCGAACGTACATTCGGTATCCCAAATTCGCGATTTGGGGCAGTATTCTGAATACCATGGCCCAATGGGCACACGTGGCAGTATTTGGTTTTTACTACCATGAAGCAGCTCTCATCCCAATTGCTTACATCGCTTTGAGTCGCCGCATATTCTTTAACCCATTGGGTATCATCGCCAATTCGTATGGGCAAGTATTTTACCAACGCATCCAACAAATTGACGATGGATATCAACTCAAACAATTTTACATCACCAATCTTCTGCGTTTTTGTGCCTTCGGGGCTCTCATGATAGTAGCGGTGTATCTGTTGCCCAACAACAGTCTTGGATTTGTATTTGGTGACAAATGGAACGACGCTTTGGAGTACCTCAAGATCTTATGCTTTTGGTATGCGCTCAATTTTGCTATCACATCGCTGTCGTTTATCTTCAACCGTTTGCAATTGCAGCATTACACTCTATTTGCCGATGCCGTTCATTTTGTGGCTGTCATTGCCGCTTTCGCCGGCGCATATTATAGTGGCCTCGATGCCAAAGGAGCCGTAACGGTGATGGTCATCACCAAAGTTGTATACTTGAGTCTTAACTTGGTGGCGATCATTTACTTCCTTGATCGTTATGCCCGTCAGCAAAAATCAGAGCACAACGCATGAAAAATATAGCCGTTCTTGTTCTCAACAACTTTGTCAATGACAACCGCGTTCAAAAAATTGCAACGTCATTGGGACAGGTTGGTCACAACGTCACGGTAGTGGCCCTGCTCAAAGGAGACGTGAAGGAACGCGAACAACAAACCCATTTCAATACCCATCGCATTCGGTTATCCAGCCTGCGATTGCCCAACAACAACAAAATTTTCGGAGCAATCAAGTTTTTGGAATTCATTCTTCGCGTAGTGAAACAATACCGTAAAAGTGACATCATCCATTGCAACGACTTTGAAGCTATGTTTGTTGGCGTGCTGGCGAAATTCACACGACCTTCACTCGTATTGGTGTACGATTGCCATGAGTACGAACGTGAGCGCACGGGCATGAATTTTATCAAAAAATGGTCGACACGTATTTTCGAGCCCTTTGTCATTCGTTTTGCTCGTCAGGTATTTGTCGTGAGTGAAGGCATCAAAAACGAATACCACCGCATGTATCCCAAGGCCAAAGTGGACTTGTTGATGAATCTACCTCACATTCGCTCTTTCAACAATGATCATTTGTTGCGCAAGCACTTTCAATTGCGCGATGACCAAAAAATATTCCTTTACCAAGGTGCTTTGACGATGGGACGAGGCATTGAAACATTGATCGAAACCTTTGCATCTTTCCCGGACGACAAGAAGGTGGTCGTATTTATGGGATATGGACCATTGACCCAGCGTATCGTTGATGCGGGAAAAACCAATCGCACGATTTATTACCATCCGGCGGTTCCTTATAACGCCATCATGGACTATACGTCTGGTGCCGACTTTGGCCTGAACACACCACAAAACGTAAGTAAGAGTTATTACTATTGTTTACCAAATAAACTCTTCGAATACATCCATGCGGAGATTCCAATCATCACCAACAATTTGTTTGATTGTCGGTTATTAGTAGAAAAACATCGCATTGGCACTGTCATAGAAGAATTTACGCCCAACGGAATAGTGCAGGCCATTGAGGCTGCTGCTCAATTGGATCGCGATGAGATAAAGGATCGAATGAGTCAAATCAAGGCTACATATACGTGGCAGAATGAAGAGAAAAAATTGATTGCTGCTTACGATAAATTGTATGTATAACATTCAAGAAATATCGGCTAAGGATCGCAACGATTTTCGCGAACATTTTGACGATGCCTATTTTCGCGATCCCCATATCGATTTGGTGTACAACCATCGGTTGCGCTATTTTGGTATTTATGGTGAAGGGCAATTGGCGGGAGGATTCGTGGTTTATGAAGGCGGAAAAGGTCCTTTAAAAACCTGGATTACACCACCGTTCTATCCACACAATGGACTCTTTGTATTGAACTCAGCGTTGACGGCTGATTTGATATTGCCCCTCATGAGTTCATTTTCACGAAGTCAGTACGTTTGTTATATCAAATGGGATCTACCCATTGCACTATACACCTCCACTCTAACAGATAAATGGATTGAGCGTTGGACCTATCGTTTGCATTTGCAACAATCCGAAAGTTCATTGCTCAAGGGCATTCATCCGACCATCAAAAGCAGTCATCAAAAAGCCATCAAACAAGGTTGCCGATTTGTACTTGACACAAAAAAGAATGAAGTCAAGTCGATGATCAAAACCAATCTCGATCAGAAGAATGTCCGGTACAACAGTAAATTGCTCACACAGTTGCACGCGTACTTTAGCGAACATCCACACGCCTATTATTTCTCTACCTTTATAGGAGATCAACGCATTGCATGCAACATCATTTATGTGGACAATGGCGTAGCCTATCATTTGTTTAGCGCATTCGACCGCAGTCTGTCACTCAATTATGCCAATGCAGCCCATCTGTTGAGCACCATTCTTTATCTAAAGGATCAACAACCAGAGATCCACACCTTCGACTTCGAAGGCAGCACTGTTCCCGCTATCGATTTTTATTTCAAACGTTTTGGTGGCATACAATGCAAATACCCGAGCATGTATTATTCGCGACTGCCGTTATTTTTTAAGGGGCCTGCCTAACGATATTTTACATTGCGGTATCTTGGTCGGTAATTATTTACGTTCATTACCAATTCACCTTGGCTTGCTCTAGCACCTTCACCAATACATCGCAATTTTCGCTATATTTGAAACACCCACATCATGGCTGACCAAAAACGCCAATGTAATAACCTTGAGTAAACTAAAATTTAACTTTTCAGCTTTGCGTGCTTTCCGCTCAAACAACCCCCTCACTAATATTTTAATAATCAAGCAATGAGATTGATCATTAGTATTTGGATACTCACTTGTAGCAATTGTCTGTGGAGTCAATATACTCAAGTGGACACTTTGTATATACCTCCTGGAATTAATAGTGAATTGGCAATTGGCCGTGTCGTTGAAGGAGACAGTGTGTTGGTCGTGCTATTAAGCAATAGCTTAACAGAATCCTGGATCATATTCAGACGAATTGGCCACGATGGTCACGTTGGTACGCAATTTTATTTTTCTGTGCCACCTAATTCTACAGGAGGCGTTGAGGGTAGTGCATTGCAAAAGGCTAGTGACGGAGGATATTTTCTAGCCCTTTCGACGGCAGGCCAAACACAGTACTATACTGGCGTGGTACTTAAATTTTCTAGTGACTTTCAGTTTGAGTGGCAGCGCAATGCTGATCATTTTGAGAGCGATTACAACTTTGCATTCTGGACAACTTCGGAATTAACCAATGACAACAATTTGTTAGTGGTAGGTCCTTATTCGTGGCATCCAGACCCATTTCCCGATTATGGTACT
>JBDKJN010000258.1:0-4056 GCA_039796595.1 Bacteroidota bacterium | reverse complement strand
TTCATTGCGAACGCTGGCACCTGCACTGAATTGTCCGATGACCTCATCAGAACTAATCTCTGAATAAGCACCATACGTATATGCTTTGTCTTCGCGCAAGTTTTGCATCAAACGAGTTTGGAAACCACTACCTCCAAGGACATTATTTAATACACCGGCTACGATTGCATCTTGCGTACCTGGTTTGAGTTCAATTGGATAAGTGATATCAATCACACTTTGCACAGCACCAGCCAAGGGAACAAAAACAACCTTATTGGCTGTTGGTTCTTTAGGTGTTGGATATGCATGGGTTGGCACTTCACCTCTTTTCCATGCAGCGAAGTAAGTATTTGCATCTGCTTTGGCTTGTTCCAAAGTAATGTCACCGACAATAATCAAGTACGCCGAATTAGGGCGGAAATACTTGGAGTAATAACCAACCACGTCATCACGCGTAATCGCCTTCACGGTCTCCTCGGACATGGTCTCTCCATAGGGATGCGACGCTCCATATTTTTTCAAATTGGTAATTTTCCCCGAGATGGTGTTCGGATCTGTCTTGTCGCTGGTCATACCGCTTAAGGTTTTCTTGCGCAACTTTTCCAATTCCTCCGCACTAAATGAAGGATTTAAAAGCACATCGCTCATGATCGCTAAGAATTCACCACGATGTTTAGACAGACAACTGCCAAACACACCTGATGCGCCGGTGTTAAGCGAAGCACCCAAAAAGTCAACAGACTCATCGATTTGTGCTTTGGATTTGGTAGTCGTGCCAGCACCAAGCAGGTCGCCAGCCATGGACACATAACCAGCCTTGCTGCCTTCGACAATTGGATCGATATCCAAGTTGATATTGTATGAAACTCGCGGTAGTTTGTGATTTTCGACCACAACTACTTTTAATCCATTCTCCAGTTCGAACATTTGATATTGTCCAATTTGAAGCACTGGAGCCGGTCCAGGAAGTGGTGCCTTCGAACGGTCTACTGTTGGAATGGGCATTGTGCAAGCAGCCAATAGAGTAACGACTAACACAAGTATATAACTATTGAATTTTTTCATTTTTTTGATGATTATAAACCGAATGATTATTCGGTTATTATTTCATTAATGTTGGGTCGTTAAGAAAATAGAGTACCACACCGTTTTGAGCAGTATAGTATTTTTTGGCTGCATTCATGATATCTTCTCTTGTTACCTTAAGATATCGCTCAATCTCATTATTGATCAAATTGGCATCACCAAAGTACATGTGATAATTGGCCAAACTCTCTGCGATACCAGCCACATTGGAATTGCGCGACACAAAATCATTTTCAATTTGATTGCGCAATTTTTGGAATTCTTGTTCAGTAATCAATTCTGTTTTTAAACGTTCAATTTCTGCATTCATCGCATCCTCTACTTGTTTAGGATCCACACCCATATTGGCCAATCCATATGCTAAGGTCAAACCCGGATGCTCCGTATTATATGTGAAAGCACCGCAGAAAAGAGCCAACTCTTGTTGATCCACCAAGCTTTTGTTCAATCGAGAACTTTGGCCTTGAGACAACACTTGGTTAAGCAAATCCACCGCATAATAATCTGGGGTTCCTTGGGCAGGAATGTGGTATGCCTTGACCACCATCGGCAATTGATCTTTGCCTGGAATGGTGTCCCTTACTTCGCCTTTATTCATAGGCTCGACTGCTTTAACGGCCGGCAAATACATGGTACCGCGTGGGATACCTGCAAAGTACTTCTGGACAAGCATTTTAGCCTGATCGATAGTGAGATCGCCAGCAATACTCAACACAGCATTATTAGGCACATAATAGGTTTTGTAGAAATCTTTAAAATCCTGCTCTTGGGCAGCATTTAAATCGGCCATACTTCCTATTGGCGCCCATCCATAAGGGTGTACATCAAAAGCATGATCAAGTGTTTCTGAAAACAAATTACCATACGGTTGATTATCTACGCGTTGACGTTTCTCCTCTTTTACGACTTCCCGTTGTGTTTCGATGCCTGCCAGCTCAACCTTGGCGTGCAACATGCGTTCGCTCTCCAACCAGAGTCCGAGTTCCAATTGATTGCTAGGCAATAGATCATAATAAAACGTACGATCCTGCGAGGTATTTGCATTGAGCGCACCTCCGGCGTTCTCTACATATTTCGCATATTGCCCTCTTCCGATATTTTGACTGCCCTCGAACAACAAATGTTCGAAAAAGTGCGCCATTCCAGTTCGGCCAGGAATTTCATTTTTGCTGCCAACGTGGTACATTACAGTCACCGCAACAATTGGAGTGCTGTGGTCCTCGTGCAAAATAACATGTAGCCCGTTGTCCAGATCAAATTCCTTGAATTCGATCTTTTGAGCTGAGCTGATCTGTACTGACGCCATAACAGCCATCAGAGATACAGTCAGAAATTGAATTGTTTTCATTGTTGTGATATTCATTTCGGTGTACGAATGTAAGTCGAGAATCCGATACACGCAAAACGCCCGAACAAAGCCCAACTACTAGCCCCATTTCAAAGAAGTCAAGAAAGCAAAAAGGGCTGTCTCTAGGAGACAGCCCTTTTTTGTTTCAATATGTGAAATCAGAATTACTTCTGAATCATCATTCTTTCAGTGATGCGTTGATCGTCAACGATGAACTCAACAGTGTAAAGACCGTTAGCCAATGGCTGAGCGAACGTTACAACTGTGTTCAATGCACCTTCTACAGCGTAGCGGTTGTTATACACAACGCGACCTGTAGCATCTGTGATACGTACGAATATGTTTTCAGAAGTTACATTTTCCAAATTCAAGTTAACTACCTCACCGTTTGATGGGTTAGGATAAACCAAAGCTTCGAACATAGACTCTTCGTTCATTCTGTCCGCTTCAGCAGCCATTTCGCTAAGTGCTTGTTCTGTTTCAAGAACAGTACCACCTACGAAAATAACTTGAGGGTTACCCCACTGACCTTGGTTCACACCACCAGTACCGAAGTTTGGACGAACACGAACTTGATAGTAAGTCTGTGCTTGGATAGTTTGTCCAGACGGAGTAGTAGCAGTACCAGGGAAGTTCAAGGCAATGATACGAGAAGTATTTGTGTATTCGAAAGACAAACCAGCTGTATTAGAAGCTGCACAATCCGTTACAGGTTGGAATTCATATGTGTAGTTTGTAGCACCACATACAAATGGGTCTGTACGCATATAGCTAGTCTTCAACAATGTAGCAGGAGCAGCACAACGTTGTGATGCACGAACCTCGATTGAAGAGTGAGCCACAGCCGTCAATGAACAAGCGTTGGTATTTGTTACCACGATTGTAGCATCCGTTCCACCATTGCTATTCAACAAGCTTGAATAAGTAGCGGCAATAGTTACTGAGTAACTGTTACCAGGAACAACATTCAACAATGGGTTAGACAATGAAATAGAACCCGGAGCTGTTACAGAACCACCACCAACAAATGTTGGAAGCGGAGCCAATGTGTACGTATATGAGTTTGCGCCAGTCCAAGAAGCCTTGAATGTAGCACAATTGCTCATTGGCAACGCGGTTGGAGTGTTACAAGATGGCAACAACAACTGCTTTACGCAGAATGTGAAAGCACCACCTGTAGTATTAAACGCATCACCGAATGAAATGTAGTACACTGTACCAACAGTCAAACCAGATGTGTTCATGCGCTCAACACCGCCAGTAGCACCATTTGTGTTTTCGCTATCTACCGACGTATAAACACCTGGCGATGACTCATACACCAATTGAATAGCGTTGTTCAAACCAGTCGAGTTCATTTCAATGCTTACAGCAGTTGAAACAGCGGTAAACTTGTACCAGTTGTCCAAACCAGTGTAAGTAGTAGACTCAGCACTGTTGCTTGAAAGCGAACAGTCGCCGCTGTACGTAGAACACTGTGGATACCAAGAGTTGTTACCTGGAATGTTGATAGCACCTGCGATGTTATCATTCGCAGGAACTGGAGCACCACCGTTCACCGCACAAAGACTGAAGTTACCGTTACCATTGCTCGTTCCGAAAGGTTGCATACGTAGGTAATACGTCTGACCTGTTGTCAA
>JBDKJN010000257.1:0-6285 GCA_039796595.1 Bacteroidota bacterium | reverse complement strand
GTCAATGCCGAAGTTGCTGCGTGGGCTGATGAGAAGATAAAAGAAGTAAAAGAACTAGCCCATAAAGACAACTATCGCAGAGAATTTATTGGCAATCTCGCTCACGAGTTAAAAACACCACTTTTCAATATTCAGGGATACATCGACACTTTGTCGGACAGCGAACTCAACGATGTAGAATTGACACGAAAGTTTCTGACCAAGGCAAGTTTGAGTTGTGACCGGTTGGCAACACTCATTCAAGATCTCGACCAAATCACAAGTATTGAAAGTGGGTCAATGCCCATGCATTTCGAGCGTTTCGATGTCGCACAATTGGCACAGGAAGTCATCGAATCATTGGAAAAAATCAGCAATGAAAAACACGTAAAACTGAGCCTTCGCAATCCCGGTGAAAGAGGTGTTTATGTGTATGCCGATAAAAATCGTATTGAACAGGTATTTACAAACCTCCTCGTCAATAGCATCAATTATGGCAAGGAAGGCGGAAACACGTCCATTCATTTTTTTGATATGGGTGATAGCCATTTGATCGAAGTTTCCGACAATGGTATTGGCATTGCACAAGAACATTTACCTCGATTGTTTGAACGCTTTTATCGTGTTGACAAAAGTCGCTCGAGGCACGAAGGAGGCTCTGGTTTAGGTCTCTCCATATGCAAACACATCATCGATAACCACAATCAAAGTATCAGTGTGCGCAGTAACGAAGGCATCGGTAGCACGTTTAATTTCACTCTAAAAAAAGGATAACTCGATAGCCTTCGTAAAAGCGAATAGTGAAAGAAATTGAAATCCTCAACTCAGCAGCATGCTCATCATTTACGTTTCTGTTTTGTCTAAAACGTAGGATGTCCCTTACAAATAGCTCATATTCGCACGAACAAAGGTGTTGTTCTCCTTCTCGAAGCCAATAGTGGTTTCGGGGCCATGACCCGGATAAATCACAAAATGATCAGGCAATGTGTATAGTTTAGTCTGAATACTGCGCACCAAATCCGCAGCGTTGCAACCTGGCAAATCAACACGTCCTACGCTTTGTCGAAACAACACGTCACCGGCCATTACCATTGCTTCGTCATGCTGTATCAATGCGATATGACCAGGGGAATGACCAGGGACAAAAACAACTTCCCAACGGTATGCGCCCAGAACCAATACATCTCCTTCTTGCAAAGCATGGTGTGGATCGGGGGATAAACGATAAGGAATATCCCACATCATTGACGCAGCAGGCGCGCGCTCCAAATTGACTTTCTCCAATGGATGCGCCCATAACTCAATGCCATATTTCTCCACGCAAGAAGCATTGCCTAAAATATGATCGATATGACAATGCGTATTGATGACTTTGCTGGGCGTCAACCCTTTTTCAGCAATAAAATCAAACAATACTTCATCCTCCTCTGGGCTCGACATGCCTGGATCTATAATCCAACACTCACCGCTTTCCACAAAAAGGAGATAAGTATTTTCAGCAAAAGCATTAAACGTAAACTGGGCTAAATTCATGGTGCAAAATAGGGTTTAAGGAGTGGGTTTTTCCAAACTTTTCTTTTTGTTCACTTTAAGCTAGCCTAGTCTTGCTCCAAGCCAAACATGACAACTTGAGGTCCTTATGTAAATAACAGTACAAATCGTGGATACTGGTCATGACATCCATTTGTCCATGCAATAATTAAGCGATTTTGGGGACATTGAAAGCAACAAAACAGGGTACAAAGAAGTTATGTCCTTGTGAACGTAGGGCAAGGCCTTATTTTATTTGTAATTCACCTAGCTTTCCTTTAATTTAGCAAGCCACCATGTAAATTTTACCAATGTCTGTTTTAACGCGTGTACTCCTAATCCTTCTGTGCCTCACCCTAATTAGGGACGATGCCTACGCACAGTTTTATCAGGGCACCAATATGGACTTCGGTAAAAACCGTGTCCAGTACAAAGATTACGAGTGGTTTCTCTATCCTTCGGATCACTTCGAAGTTTACTTTTATGTGGGCGGCGAAAACATGGCCGAATACACCTTACAGTCGGCTGAAAAACAACTGACGCAAATCGAAAAGTTTTACGACTTTACCATCGATGACAAAATTCAGATCATCACCTATCTGACCCAAAACGAGTGGAGGCAAAGCAATATTGGACTTGGAAACGACGACCAGTTCAACATCGGTGGCGTGGCCAAAATCATGGGAACCAAAATGTTTGTTTTTTATGATGACACGAAAGAGACCCTGGACCAACAAATTCGCGAAAATTTATCGCGGGTATTGTATATGCAATTGATCTATGGCGGTGATTGGATTGATGTCATCAAAAATGCAACGCTCCTTTCTGTGCCTCACTGGTATGAAGAAGGGGTGATTGCGTATGCCGCAAACGGCCATAATCCCGAAGCTTCCATTTACATGCGCGACATGGTTCGTTCGAGCAGTTTCAAAAGCCTCAACTTCCTTGAAGGTCGCGACGCTCAGCTGGCAGGAGAAGCCTTTTGGAGTTATATCGGTGAAACGTATGGAGATAATGTTATTCCCAACATTCTTTATATGGCGCAAGCCAGCAAAAACATTGAGAGTGGTTTTCTTTATGTGCTAGGCGTTTCGATGGACACGGTTACAAAGGATTTCGTACGTCATTATCGCGAAAAAACAAATGGCCCCAGACAAGAGCAAATCCCCGGAAGCACCCCATTTCCTAAGTCTGGCGACAAAGAAGGTTGGAAGGCCTGGAAACAACAAAACAGTGGCTTAGGTGCATTGGCCATTAAACACAAAACAAAATACCATTACAGCGAATTTCGTTTGTCGCCTGATGAAAAACATTGGGCCTATGTAACACATGAATTTGGTCAATATCGCATATGGCTTTATGACATTGAAAAACAAAAACTGAAATGCATTCTCAAACGTGAGCACCGCCTGGACCGACTTCCTGATGAAAGTTACCCTCTTCTCGCTTGGCATCCATCCTCCAAAATACTCACTTATTTTTATGAAGACGATGGTCAGGTTTTTATTGGAAATTATTCGATGACCGATAAAAAGTCCGTAGAGAAAAACCTGAAACTCATCCAAAAAATTCATGACGTAAATTATAATGACGACGGTAAACGCATGGTCTTTAGCGGCGTGCGCAATGGTCAAACGGATATTTATTTGTATCAGAGCATTGGTAATAATTTTTCGCAATTGACCAACGACCCTTGGGATGACATTCAACCGCAATTTGTAGACAATGGCAATCGAATTTTATTTGCAAGCAATCGCACCGACGATACTCTACGTAAAAATGTTCCCAACAAGGTTTACGACCACTACAAAGATTTGTACTTTATCGATATCCAATCGACGGATAATCTTTTGGAAAGACTGACCAATACCCCTGGTGTAAATGAGTCCATGCCTGCTCAATGGGCTCCGCTCCAGTACACCTATCTCAGCGATGAAGGAGGCCTAACACATAGAAATATCGCTCATGTTGATAGCGTGATATCCGCTATCGATACAGCAATCCATTACCGTTACTTCACGGTGAGTGAAGAAATCAACAACTATTTGCGTGCGCCGGTGGATTACCAGGTTATGCCCAACCAAAAATTCATAACGGTGTTTAACCGGATGAACAAACCTGTTGTTGCAATAAATGCTTTGGATGCTCAACAAGCAGCTCCTCGCTCACAAGAATCAAACGCAAGTGCAGCGCCCAAGGGCAAGCCCTTTGTGATCAGCAATGACACCATACACACCGGCCCGATTGACGTGCGCAAATACATGTTCGATGATGAGTTAAAGGATTATACGTATGAAAAAGAAACGGTGCGTGTGACTGAATTCAAATCCGATGGTACAAGCACACAAACACCGATAGCCAAACAAGAATTTGTGATGCCTCGGTCACGCAACTATAGGCTCAATTTCGCAGCAGATAAGCTTACCACTCAAGCTACAAATGTCTTCTTTACGCCCACCTACCAAAACTTTACCTCACCAAGCAGCATTACTCCTGGACTTTCAGGTATGACACAAATACATCTTACCGATTTGTTTGAGGATTATCGAATTGTTGGTGGATTCCGTTTTGGTCTTGATTTAAGCAATCAGGAATATGGTGTGAGCTTTGAAAAATTGGCGGATCGCTGGGATCGAAAAATTCAATTCATTCGTCAAGTGGAAACGTTCTCTTCCTCGTTTGGATTTGAATCGTACAAGTTGCAGATGAATACGTTGTCGTACTCTCTCAAATATCCTTTCAGCGAAGTGGCTGCGATCCGATTCCGAGGTGATGTGAGACACGATAAACTCATTCAACAAAGTACAGATATCAATTCGCTGCGTGAACCCAATGTATATGAAGTGAATTTGATGCTCAAGAGTGAGTTTGTTTATGACAACACGTTCAATCTAGGTCTAAACCTTTACCGAGGAACTCGCTTCAAAATATGGGCTGAGCGTTTCCAACAACCCAATCTGGATGCCAAGCGTACAGATATCAATACCGCAGGATTTGATTTTCGTCATTACCATCGCATTCATCGTTCTTTCATCGCTGCATTCAGAGCTGCAGGTACAACTTCGTTTGGCCAATATAAAATCATCAATTATTTGGGAGGAGTGGACAACTGGTTGCTTCAACGAATCGACAATGCGACTCCAATTGATTATGAGAATGGCGGTTATCGTTTCCAAAGTTTTGTTGGACCAGTTCGTGGTTTTTATGTCAATGCAAGAAATGGTAATTCAGCAATTGTGACCAATACTGAATTGCGAATGCCCATTCTCAAATACTTGATGAAGAAGCCTCTTCGCAATGACTTCCTTCAAAACTTGCAGTTGACTACATTCTTTGACGCCGGTGCCGCTTGGACAGGCAAAAATCCTTACGACGACGATAACCTTTTCAATCAAACTGTTTTAAGTCAACAGCCCGTTACGGTTACTGTTTCAAACAACCGTGAACCGATTGTTTATGGCTACGGTTTTGGTATTCGCTCGCGATTATTGGGTTATTTCGTTCGCGCCGATTGGGCCTGGGGTATTGATGATGGCCAGGTACTGGATCGGGTTTTTTACCTTTCGTTGAATATGGATTTCTAATCCAATACGGCTACGGCTTGATTCAGCCCATTTTTTTCAGCATCCATTTCCCTTGGATAAAAAACCAATTCGGATAAACGGTTTAAGTCCTTCACTATGAGATTTCGGAACAATGCGCGCGATCCCTCACCTCGGTTGAACCGAGGTTCGGGAAGACAATCGATAAGTCATATGTATAGCTTGGCCAGGATGATTCCCCAGGCCAATGAAACCTCAAGGCCAAGCCTTCTGAACCGTGAAAACCCTGTCCTCCCGATCGTAGAGAGGGATCTCATGTAATTGAGGGGAATGCCTAAAAGTGATTAGAGAAATCTACTCTACTTGGTTATGCTCAGTCTCTTAACTCCTTTGAAGAAGAAGATGTATTTGAATTTCTGACAAATCGCTCCCATTGATCGCACATACATCCAATACCAATTGTTCTATTGGGAGATAAACCGTTTAACCGAAAACCAATAATTGAACTGAACGATTACTGATTGTAGATCGTCCGCATCACTGTTTGCCCAACAGCCTTCAACGTATTCTTGCTTACACTTGAAAGATCATCTTTATGCGTGTGATGATAGGATGGAAAAGTATAATCTCCCAAGCCCATGCTCGCAGTCGTGGTTCGCGTGTCAATGATGTCTACGCAACGCACCCCACCGCGATAAAGCATAACGTGATCATCAATTACACCGCTGACCTCATTGTCCGTAAAAAATTGTGAGTATTGCTCTTTACTGGCATTGCTCCAAACAAGATCTACAACATCAGGTGCAATATCCAAGCTGAATTTCTCACGATTAAACTGGGCGTCCGCTGCACCTACCATATCCAACAATATCCCAAACATGGCATTATAACCTTGCGGCATTTGGTGCTTAGACCAATATTGTGAACCCAAACACCATGTGGAATAATAACCTTCATTGATGAACGAATTTTCGTCATTGTCGCTTGAAGAGCCATAGTCTTCACCATCCAAGAAAAGTATATCGATACCAACATTTGTCGGTACCTGACTGATATGGCGCGCAATCTCCATAAGCACTGCTACACCGCTGGCACCATCATTGGCACCTAGGATAGGTTTATTGCGGCGACTGGCATCAGCGTCCTTTTCGGCCATGTGACGGGTGTCCCAGTGTGCGCAAAGTAAAATTCGTTTGGTTTTTTCCGGTTGAAAAGATGCCATGATATTCTGCAA
>JBDKJN010000256.1:0-2523 GCA_039796595.1 Bacteroidota bacterium | reverse complement strand
ACCTTGGTGGGTTTAGACATGGATGGTGCGGCGTGGTCGCTTTTGTATGCAGCGGTGGGTGAATACATTTATCACATGAATATTAAAACGCCACATTGGATGGGCTATTTTTTCCAGCGCCCTGAAATGCATCGTATCCATCACCAACGTGGTAAACATTTCAATAATTTTTCTGACCTACCTATGTGGGATATGCTTTTTGGTACCTACCACAATCCAAAGGAAATGAATACGCCATGTGGATATAAGCCTGAGCGCGAGGAACGTTTGCTGGATATGCTGCTTTTTAAAGACGTCAACAACCCGCGGAAATAATCTATGCGCAAAGCATTATACATCGTAATCATTGTCATTGGCAGCTTGCAAATGATCGGATATGTGATCGGTATAAAAGCAGTCAGAGGACTCGGGGCGGTGACCTGCAGTTCGCCTTTGCCGCTTGTATTCGGCGAAGTCAAAGGAGTCGAAACCTATGCGGCGGACTTCTATATGCGATATACTACTGCAGCTGGAAGCGATACCATGATTCATTTGACACCTGAAATGTATTCGCAATTAAAAGGGCCTTATAATCGACGTAACGTTTACGGTGCGGCAATATCGTATGGCCCTGTTCTCCCTGAGCGCATATGGCAACCCATTTTGCAACACGGTATTTGCGACCGCTCCATATTAAATGAGTTAGGATTGGATGCGACTGGAAACAATTATTCAATTTTTATTTCCACACGCACAGCTGGCAGTGATAGCACTTGGACATTGACCCCAACATGTTCCAAGTAAATAACATAACAGCGAAAGGTTTTGCCTGGTTTCGCTCGATTTTGGGCGTGTACTTGTGCATCCATTTTATACCATTGATCCCATACGCTGGCGAAGTTTGGGGCCCGCATGGTTTGCTCCCCGACGCCAGTGTCAACCTGACCTATGGTGTATTGCCCGACGTGCTTAGTCACCTTGGTGATGGTCAGTTATCGGTGCTGATTGGAATACTTGCCGTATTGAGTTTGGTCTTGGCCAGTGGTTATGCGCGGCCTTGGGTGGCCTTATTGCTTTGGTTGGGCTGGGTAGCGTTGTTCAATCGCAACAACTTCATTGGTAATCCATCGTTGGCTTTTATCGGATGGTTGTTGTTGGTTTGCGCAGTGGTTCCATCAGGTGAGCGTAGATGGTTGGATCGCTCTGCAAATGTCGATTGGCAATTTCCGCGTTTACTTTTTGTTGCAGCTTGGATCATCATGGCAGCAGCGTATACCATCAGCGGCATCGACAAATTGAAAGCACCGGGCTGGTGCGATGGCAGTGCGATGCATCACTTGCTGGTCAATCCGTTGGCGCGTCCTTCTGCCTTGCGTGATTGGATGTTGTCTGCACCTTCTGGGATATTGTCTTTTATGACGTATGCTGTTCTAAGCGTTGAAATCCTATTTTTTCCATTGGCTCTTTTCACTCGCACAAGACGTTGGATTTGGTTAGCGATGGTAGTCACACACTTGGGTATATTGGTCTTTGTGGATTTTGCTGATCTTACTTTGGGCATGTTGATGATTCATGTATTTACGTTTGATCCGGCGTGGTGGCGAATAAGAAAGTATACAACGAATTCTTGAATGATAATACGACTGCGCCATATCGTTTTTCTTTTAGTCTTGACCTGGAGTTCAACCGCATGGTGCTCAAACGATCAGATCAGCAGATATGCAACCGTTTGCAAAGTGTGGGGAATGATCAAGTATTACCATCCTTTGGTGACCCATGGCCATCTTAACTGGGATCAGGAGCTTATACTTGCATTGCAGTTGTGCGACAGTTTGCACTCGGCATCGGCGTCGTGCGATTATCTCTTGTCGCGGTGTTCCGCAAATGGCCTACGAAAAAAGACAGAAATAACTAAACTTTCTCCCCGACTACAATGGATCAATACCGACCAAAACTTGGAAGACCATCACCGCGAGAGTCTGTTTTCCATGCTGGAGTTGAAGCGCACATTTCCGCACCGCTACCTCAAAACCCGCTATGTTTCTGAAGTAGTGCCTGCCGAACCCGATTCCGTCGAATGGCGGTTTGGCGACCCGCATTGCAGTGTTTTGGCATTGGCGCGGTACTGGAATACCATGCAATATTTCAATCCGTATGTGGAGCTGTTAGATCCTTGGGAATCGGTTTTAGACGAAATGCTGCCTGTTTTTTGGGTTATTCAAAATGAATGGGAATACGACAAAGCGTTGCACCAATTGAATGCACGAATTCGTGACTCGCATGCTTTGGATAATGTTTTTCCAATGCGGGGAAATGGGCCGTTCCACAAGGTGTATGCCGTTCGTGATATCGCATTGGGAGTCACCAATGACACCGTTTATGTTGCTGAGGTTGAAAGTTCATCAGCTAATTACATCAAAAAGGGTGATATATTTCTTGGCATGGATGGCAAAGAATTGAACTTCTTGTTGGACAGTATTTCAACTATTGGCTCTTTTTCATACCGCGATGTCTCTCGAATGCTTGGATTCATAAAAGTATCAT
>JBDKJN010000255.1:0-4806 GCA_039796595.1 Bacteroidota bacterium | reverse complement strand
GGCAAAGGTACTTCAAATCTTTGTGAACATCATTTCAACAACACAATATGCTTGCTGAAAGTGGGGGAGAAACAGAAATGTTTTGGAATCGATGGGTCCGATTGTCAGCGTGAAATTTGGTCCGCTCTAAAAGGAATTAGACGTCAATGAGCGCACTCCATTGCTGAAGGGCGTGGTTTTCTGCCTCACGCATGCGATTGATGTCTTTATTGGATTTGTCTTTATATCCTAAGGCGTGCAAAACACCATGAATCATAACGCGATGCAATTCTTCGCTGGATTTCAACTTAAGTTCTTTCGCGTTATCACGCACGCGATCAATGCTGATGTATGCTTCAACGTTAAGCCTTTTATTTGAGCTATTGTCAAAGGTTATGATGTCTGTGTAGTAGTCGTGTTGAAGAAAATGCCGATTGATTTCAAGCAAATAATCATCGCTGCAAAAAACAAATGAAAGTTGGTCTATGGTATAACCATGCGCTATACAGACCTTAGAAATCCATTTGCGCACTAGGTTTTTGTTGCGAAGCGTGTAGGAAATATCCGCACAATGAAATTGAATTACTTCCTGTTCCATGTTGTGCGTAATGCGTTACGCTGGCTGCTCTTCGAGAACAGCAAAATCCAATACAACGATGCGACCATTGTCAATAAATTCACAATGATCAGACAATTGACGCATCAAGAATACACCGCGACCATGTGGCTTTTCAATGTTTTCTGGAGCTGTTGGATCGGGAAGGCTGTCATAGTCGAAACCAGGGCCTTCGTCTTCGATTTTGAAACGAAGAAGTTTGTTGTCTACGATATCGAAATCAACGGACACTTGCTTTGAGATATCAAGCTTATTGCCATGTACGATAGCATTGTTAACCGCCTCCGTCATAGCAATCAATAGTTCTCCATAAAAATCTTCTTTGATATGGTGCTGAGCTACAATTTCATCAATCATGCGCTCGACCAAATGAATGTTCTCAATAACAGAAGGAAATTTGATATGGCGGTGTGTTGCTGACATGTCCAAAGGGGTCTTTTGCTTTTTACAATAATACACTGAAAGGTGATGCAATCAAACATTTCAATGCATCATTTTATCAGCGGGATACGGGGGAAAAAAACTATTGTTGCTTGATCTTGTTGAAATAATTGTTCGCTTTCTGCTTGTAATAGGGCTTGAGCGAAGGCGGAACCGTTTTTAGTAATTCCGTTTCTTGTTGTTTTTTACGAAGATATTCCTCGTATTTACCTGGATTACTCAAAGGATAATCTTTGGCTTCTTTGCTCTTGCGTTCGTTGTCTTTATCTCTGGTTCGCTCCGCTTCCTCGGCCTTTAACAAGCGAATTTCAATATCCTTTTGACGCTCCAAAGTGCGATCATCAATCCGATTGTTGACAATGTCCTTTTGAAGCTCTTCCATTTCTTTCGCTATTTGTTGCAACTCTTTTCCGTTGCCACTGCCGTCTTGATTGAGTTCTGAGGCTTTTTCTTCAACGGCCTTACGAATGGCAGCTTGCTTGGCCGCCATCTCCGAAAGTTGTTTGCTCATTTGTTGGCCTCCCTGCGATTGTCCCTGGTTTTTTCCTTGCTTCTTGAGGTCTTGTAATTGCTTCTCAAGCGATTGCTGTTGTTTTTTCAACTGGCTCATACTCGGTGAAGGCTTCTTGCCATTTCCACCTGGCTTTTCGCAATTGCCTTGGCCTGGTTTGTTACATGACGCTTGATTTTGCAATTGCTTCAACACCTCGTCCAACATCAAAGCAAGATTATTGAAACTGGTCATCGCGAATTGTTGTGATGTGGTGATTCCCGGAATCATGCGGTCAGGCATCAACTGAATCGCTTTAGCCATATTCTCATTCACAAGGTTGATCTCATGATTGACTGCCGCGCTTATTTGTGGAATGCGTTTACTCAAAGCAAATAAGCTATCTTCTACCATTTTGCTATCGTCTTTGAGTTTGCGCTGTGTTTGGCCCAACTTAGTGAAGGCTGGATCTATCGGGTCAACGCGTTGAAACTGGCCCATTAGGGCTTCTTGATCCACGCTAAGGGCGATAAGATTTTCCAACAACGCACGCAAAGCCGCCATGTCTTCTTGTTGTTGCTCTTGCTCCCCTCCATCCATCGCCATTTGCATGCTTTGGGCCATTTGTTTCATTTTTTGACCGGCGCTTTTTTGCGATTTACTTGCACTGCTTTTTTTGTTTTTGGACAATTCATCGGAGCTTTTTTGTTGCTCTTGATCGATTTCTTTCTCTTGTTGTTCGGTATCCGGAGTAGGGTTGGGGTTCTCTAATTCTTCATTGAGCTTTTCGGCTTCTTCCAATTCTTTTTTGAGGTCTTCGAATTCCTTATTTAACTCCTCTTGTTCCTTTTGCAACTCCTTGGAATCGGCATTTTTATCTTCAGCCTTTTGACCGAGCTCTTCTTGTTTTTGACCGAGCTCTTCCAGCTTTTCAATGGCCTGCTCCATCTTTTGCTCCCACTCCAACTGTTTGAATTGTTCTAAAGCGCGATCCAATTCTTTTTCGATATCCTCATTGGTCATATCGAGTTTGTTTAACTCCTCCTGAATTTGATCTTTGTTCAACTCTTCCATCATGCGCTGCATTTCGTCCATGAGTTGTTCTAACTCAGGATTCATGACTTGTTCCATGAGTTTCTCGAGCTGCTTTTGTTTCTCTAAAATATTCTCGTCCTGCGTCTTAAATTCGTTTTCCTTATTGGTTTTTTGTTCATTTTCTTTTTGAACTTCCTCAATCTGTTTGCGCAACTCCTCTTGGCGCTTCATAAGATCCTCGAGCTTCTTTTTGTCTTGCCAATTCATTTCTTTTTTCTCCATGAGTTGACGCTTAAGCTCTTCTATTTGCTTTTGAATTTCCTTGGATTCTTTGATGTTTTCTTCCAGTTTTTCTTTGATGTTCTCGTTGGAGTTTTCAATTTCTTTTTCCAACTCTTCAAGTGTTGGTGCAGCGTATTCACGAATGGCAGAGCGCGAAGCTTTGGCGCCATGCACACCGTCGTTGTCACTGATTTCAAAATAGTAAGAGAGGCGATCGCCAACACCGATTTGAATTAGGCCGAGATCCCAGGCGTAGAAAAACACGTCGCTAATTTGTGATCTGTTCACTGGCATTTCGATCGTTATGTAAGGCTCATTGGAAGTTGGCTCACCCGCCTTTTCGACAAAACGATAGTTAAATGTGAGGCGACTGAAACCATAGTCGTCTTTGACCTCACCAGTAAAATAGAGCTGTTTGAATGTTGCGCTGTCTTTTTCTTCGGTTACGGCAATTAATGGATATAAATCAGGAATAACCTGTAAGCGATAAGTCAAGCTGTCGTTGGAGGAAACAAAGTTGTTTTTTGTTTGCAACGAGTAAGCTCCACTTTGGTATGCGTACTTGCTGAAAAGGTAGTTGTCCTCATCGTTTTGAAGCACATAAGTGCTATCCGCGATTTGAAAAAGTAATGTAGAAGTATTTGCGGTTTGGATACTCCACGTGACGCGCGTGCCTTCAGGAATCAACAAGTCACCAGTGTTAGCTAAATTTTCAGACGGTCTGTTCAGATAACTTGGGTAATCCAATTGCACAGTAAAGTCAGTCAACTTAGGAGCGGGGAGTAAGGAAATGGTGTAAGTTTCGCTATGAAAGTCGTTGCCGAAAAATGTGACCTGTGTATCCTCGATTATGTTTTTTACAGTATACCGAAATTGAATGGGATTATCACGCTCCATGAGGTAGCGTTGACCATCAATAAGAACATATATTTTTTCGGGAATTTCATTACCACTTAACTCGATTTGAAGCTCGATGTCCTGATTTTCTACAGCTGTTAGATTTTCGTTGACCAATCTGATTGTGAATGGCGCTTCTTCGGGAATGATTTGACCATGCTTAATGAGACGCTCCGTAGACTTCGTAATAACGGAAGGGGCAGCAAACAATAAAACAATAAATAGTCCAATTGGGGGCAATGCCCATTTGAGGTATTTTTTGTTTTCACGGAAGTCGACTGCACTTGAAAAAGGAACAGGACGTAAATCGGAGATTTTTTGTTGAATGGAGGCCTCCAGAAGTGAATTATCTGAATCTGCGTTTTGTGCCTGCAATTGCAGCGTATTCAAAATCTTGTCTTCAACTTGCGGAAAGTGTTTGCCCAGGATAACCGCGGCTTCTTGGTGATTCAGCGTTTTGCCAATTCGGAATAAATGTGCTACCGGGATAAAGATGAATTTGGTGAGAACAAATAACACCGATGCTATAAAACCATAAAATAGGAACGTACGCATCGCTATGTTGAAGCGCCCGAAATATTCGGATAACACCACTAAAAGATATGCGCCAACGATGATGCCACATGTGTAAATGGCACCACGAATCATTTGATTTTTATAATACTTACGAATGAATTCGTCTAGACGAATCAGTAAGTTCTCATATGCGCTTTGTGTTGTTTTGCTCACAGCAGTTAGGGTCGAAAAATCCGATTAATGGGAATACGTATGTTTATTGATTTTGTTGTACCAAAAATAGCTTAAAAGCTGCGCACGGTGTAGCATTTCAAAACTTTTAACAACCATCAATATTTGATTTCTCCCCAGTTCCATTTGCCAATCATCTGACGCATAGCAAATAGCCGAGCTGTTTTGTATACACCTCGTTGTGACTTGAACCACAAGGTTTTATTGACATCCGTTTCGATCACCCCTTCTTCAATGGCCACAATTTCAATACCCATGACGGGTGTTTTTTGTTTTTGCAATTGACCGATGACATCCAACATTTCATTTTTACTGAGAT
>JBDKJN010000254.1:0-7111 GCA_039796595.1 Bacteroidota bacterium | reverse complement strand
TAGCACTCTCAATGTCACCTCACCAGGAACATATTCAGTAACCTTGAATGCGGGAACTTGTCCAGTCACCGCCAGTGTAGAAGTGTCATACTCAGAAGTTCCTAACCTCCAACTCAGTGTGTCAGGACCAACGTGCACTGGAGCAACTCAAACACTGTCGGTGGTTAATGATGTATTCACCGATTATGAATGGGCTAATGGGCCAATGACATCGACCTACAATGTAACTGCCGCTGGACAATATACCTTACAAGCCGAATTCGAAGGCTGTGCTGTAAGCCAAACCATAGATGTTGTATTTACGGATTTGGTAGCACCACAAATAACCCTGACAGGAAATCCATGCCAGGACGCTAGTTTACAGCTCTCAGTACCGAATGGATATTCGGCTTACACATGGAGTTCCGGTTCAAACGTGGCCAGTTCTACTGTAACAGCGAGTGGAGATTACACCGTCACCGTTTTTCAAGGTGCTTGTAGTGCGCAATCCACGATTGAAGTGAACTTCGGAAGTTTAGTAGTCGAACCCATTGAAATCATTGGATCAGGTTGTCCTGGTACAATTTTCACACTTACAGCAGGAACAGGTTATGACAGCTATTCTTGGAGCCCAAGTGGAAATACAACTTTATTCGTCAACACCACAACAGAAGGAGAATATACGTTAACGGTTACAGATGGTGATTGCGAGGGTAGTGTTACCGCAACTGTTGAATATTTGGATGTTCCTGATCTCGAAGTTACCGTTTCAGGTGATCTTTGCCCTGATGGACTTATCACGTTAGATGCTGGGCCATTTTATGATAGTTATTTCTGGACACCAGGTAACGCCACCACTTCATTCCTGAATGTCACAACATCAGGAACATATACAGTAGATGTCACAAGTGGCAATTGCGATCAAACCAATTCGACCTCCATCAACTTCATAGTACTACCCGTTCCGGTGATTGAACAAACGCAGAACATGCTCACCTGCAACTCCTCTGGTTACGCTTATCAGTGGTACTTCAATGGCGTAGCAATATCTGGAGCAACCAATCAATTCTACAATGCAACGCAAACAGGTAATTACACCGTTGAAATTATTGCAGATGATTGCAACTCGACTTCCGCCAATTACTTCTTCCAATACATTAGTGTAATTGCCGTTGATGCTGCTCCTATATTGATTTATCCTAATCCTGCTCGCGATGTATTGAACGTCCAAGGCATGAATGATTGTAATGGATATCAAATTTATGATCTAACAGGCCGATTGGTGATGGAGGGCAAAACTCAATCACAAATTCCATTGCAAGGATTATCGAATGGCCTTTATACCATCCAATTCCAGCACACTGATCGATTCACAGTATTCCGATTTGAAAAAATGCAATAGGCCACCAATACATTTAAAAAAAGCCACTTCTATTCAGGAGTGGCTTTTTTAATTCTGGTAGCATTCAAACAAAGACCTTTGCTATTTTCTTTTAGTCATTTTAATGGCCTGCTCGTATTGCTTTTTGGAATGTTTTACAATCTTACGCAGTAATGTGATGGGTAGGCGTTGATCTAAGGGCAATTGGATTGCACCCTTGGAGCAGGTATATCCCGACAAATCAGCTTCGAGTGCAACAATCACTTTAGGTCCTGGATAAATACCTATGTGCTTCTTAAACCCACCAAAATGAATGATGTTTTTCTCCATTTTAAACGTTGGAATACCATAATTCATTACACATGGTACCTGAGGAAGTTCGGAGGCTAAAATTTGATAGACTTCTAAGAGACGTTTTCGAATGGATTCTTCGAACGAGTGGATGTAAACTTCAACTTCTGGGCTCATAATATTAACTGATAAAGATCGACTACTTCATTGGCTGGTTCTTCCACAAAGGAACGCAGTTTTTGAAAACCCGATTTACGTAGGACACCAATGGAGGCTTCGTTCTCAGGCAATGTGATTGCGTATATATGCGGCCATTCGCCTGCTTTTCGAGCACAATCAAGAAGGGCGGTATTGGCTTCGTGTACAATACCACGACGATAAAAACGAGGTAAACAAGCATACCCAATATCAGGAGTGTCGAGATAGTCCCTTTTCACCCAACCAACGTAGGCCATCTTTTCACCGGTTTCACGATCATGAGCCACGTAGGGACCATAGCCTTTGTCACCCCATAATTTCAAAATACCCCCTTTTAGATAAGCTTGTGCATCGTCGATGGAATGGACATTGCGGTCGCCAATAAAGCGAATCCAATTGGGAGTGTTCACCAATTCCAATACAAAATCGGCGTCATCTAATGTGAACGGCTTGAGATCAAAGCGAGGAGTTTGGATTGTGGTTGACCAATTCATGGTCCTAAGGTACCACATCTGCGGTGTATTCGAGAACTATGTTCGTATCTGGAAAGTAAAACTCATCATCCATGGATTAGCCGCTTCGCGTTGATGCAAAAGCATATCGTTTCTAGATACCAATGGTCAAGGCCACATGCCAAGATTTTTTGCTATTGCGGTAAACTGCTCTGGAGAAATGGCGTACATGCCCAGATCCAGGCTACCAATGGCAAATGAATCATGCGAATACGTAGCGATCAAATCATCGCTTATCTCAATGTTTGAAAAACCCACAGATTTGCTAAAGGCAAAATCCACATCCCAATAACTCACCGACTTACTATTTGAAATTAGTCCATAATACCCATCGTATGTAAAATTTCTGAGCTCCTTAAAGGAACTCAAACCTCTATAGACAAGCGTTTTATTGCCTTGCCGCGAAATTGTTGCAGGCCAATCATCGAACGGACGCTGAAACTTTCCATCGCCTTCATCCTGCAGGTACTTTCGATATCGTCTTGAGTTCGTTCTGACTGCCTCATAAATGGGAATGGAATCAAGGCTTGTAATTCCTTGCTTAGCGTGCATACCCATCAAAGCGTTAAAGTAACCCAATAAAAAAGCTTCAAACGTTTCCTTCGTGAGTTCAAAGGTGTAAATGTTTTCCGGAAAGTATTGACCATTATAAAACCAATCTGCATGACAAACCATTGCCATGACACGAACTTCTCCCGACCAATCTGTAATCTTTACTAAGGTTTGTCCACCATAATTTCCATCATCATTAAAAAAAGGCTTCGAATCAATGATTTCAACCTGATCCGCTTCATTTGACTTATTCATCTCTACCCACTTGCGAGCGCATATGTCGAAATCCTGCGTTTGTTGTCGATTTTCAATGGACTGTGCTATGACCCCAACCAGCACCTTTACACCTAGCTCCATCAATGGATATTCTGAGTCATCGCATGGATCTTCGTCGCAAGGATCGGGACAATCTTGTATCCATGCAAAAAGATTGATGTGTTGACACAAGCATGCTAATAGCAGGACGGAGCGAGTAAATTTTTTCATAGCGTTCAGTGATATGAATGCTAGAACAGCAAAACCCTCCATTTATTGGGTCAATGGAAAAAGACTTCTTAAAAACCCGAAGTCATCAATGAAGCCCATTGGCCTTGAAACTATTGTCGTGTAAGAGCGGAGTGTTCCAACAGCCGATCACCCACAAAAACAGCAATTTCGTTGTACCCCGTTGCGTTGGGATGTCCATCGTATTTGAAAAAATACTTTTCCTTTTCCGGCAATGCAATAAAATGCTTCGTCATTTCAATGTACGGTAAATTGTTGGCCACCGCCACAGATCTATATATTGAATCGATGTTGTTATGTTCCATAAAATATGGATTAAAAACATCGCTTGGGTTTCTGATTACTGTATGCCCGGTGAAATTATTGGTTGGCATATTTACAAAGAACAACTTCGCATTATTGGCTGAACATATATCTGACATTTCTTTGAAATCCTTTGTCATTTCTTCTTTAGCCCAAATGGTGCTTTTGTCCAATGGGTTATTAAAAATCGCTGTGCGGTCTGAAAAATTGATGTAATAATTCAACAACCCAGGATTAAGATTTCCCGACTTAAACATCGATTGAACAGAATCGTCCAAAGCATAAAATCTAATTTTCTGCATATGCTTGAACGAATCAATTAAACTATTGGAAGTGCTCTCCCAATTGGATTTAATCTCAACTGTTTCTGGTTTGGTGGCATTCTTTATTTTATCGGTAATGTTACCCGTTGAACTATGAAGAAATTTCTTAAAAATCAAACCCATTTTTGACCACGCCGATAGTTGCGACGACTCGGATGAATTGCTGCCTGTATCAGAAGTTTTGTATTTGCCTTCATATAACTGCGCCAGATCATCTATTTGCAATACACCAACCAAAACCATGTCCGGTTTGAGCATAGGAACCGCCTCAGCCATGTACTTCTTGTAAGTTGAAGTATACTGTCCCCCTCGCCCACAATTGATGACTTCAATATTAGATATTCCTTTGCTTTTCAAATAAGCCTCTAGTTTCTTAGGCCAACTATCCTCTAGCTCAACCCCCCAACCGAACGTCCAGGAATCGCCGAAACACAACACCCTGAATTTATCCCCTTTGTCAATAGGGACCTCATTGTCTCTAAGACCGATGCTATTGATTTTGGCCGTGTAATTAAACTCCGTCGTGGTGTATGTAGCGTTTGTGTTGGGCTCAAAAATCAACCCGCCCTTGTTCGGATCTTCACTTGCGTTAGAAGCTGACTCCGAATTGGCATTTGCTCCGCCTAAACCCATCAAAAAATTGAGAAATACAATAAATCCGAAAATCAATGAAGTAAAGGAGAATGTAAAAATGGCATTGATGAACGTTTTGTTTGAATACTTTTTACGTATCAAAAAAATGCAGCCCATACATAAAACAAATACCAACCAAAAAGTGAGCTTAACCGCACCAGATGAGTATATCGGCGTGTTGCGATAAAAAATGAAATAACTCAGTGGATTCCAAAATAGCATTGCCAAGGCAATAAAAAACACCATTATCTTATCTGTCTTCATACTGGTTCAATTAAGCAAAACGGTCATTCAAATTTCGTATCGATACATCCTCTGCACCATCAATTCTATTGATTCTATTCCAGTGCAAAAGAAATACATTCTGAATTTCCGACAAAAGCATACTAGTTCACAAATGTAGCGTTATCACCGCATTTTGTGTAACTTATTCGTTTTGAATTCACACCACGTAAAAACCAACCAGCGGACATCGCAGTTATTGCATTTCCTCGTGACAAGACAATAAAACCTAGCGTTTCAATACGGTTGTCACCATCTTCTAAACTCCCTGTCCCATTGCGCAATTCACATCCCGGCTTATCCCTATTTCACTTCTAACTTAAAACTCACCATCCAATTGATGCCAAATTTGTCTGTAAACATGCCGAAATAGTCGCCCCAAAAGGTGTTGGCAAGCGGCATTGTAACCTGGCCGCCGACCGAAAGTCCATTATAAAGACGATCAGCTTCTTCTTTGCTTTCTGCGTTGATTGAAATCGAAAAGTTATTCCCAGGAACATGACTGGAGGCCCATTCACCACCCGTATCACTTCCCATGATCATTGTTTCCTTACTGATAGGTAATGAAACGTGCATTACTTTATCTCCAAATTCTGCAGGCATTGCACTACCCGAATCGGCAGGAATGTCTTTAAACCTACCCAGATATGGGAAGTCCCCACCGAAAACGGATTTGTAAAAGTTGAAAGCTTCCTCACAATTTCCATTGAAAGTGAGGTAAACATTTACTGTTGCCATTGATCGATACTATTTAAGTGATTGTTTGTTTTCTTCGTTTTAAGGAAAATCATCGCTATTGCCGTAACAAGAATTCCGAGTAGAAAGGATCCGATAGCGCTTTGTATGGCATAGTTAAAATAATTGAACACAGCCTCAGCTTCGACCTTGGATTGAAAATAGCCCAATTCCACCGACCGTTTAATCACGTTAGGAAAATACTCTGGAGAAATGACATAAGAAATCACCCATTGAGTTAAAGGACTAATGATTGCAATTCGAATCGATAAAAGCACCCCCGATAACATACCCTGACCGTAAGTCATTTGTCCGCCATAAAAGGCTTTTCTTTTGTCCCTTAGCGCCATGACAATAACAACGATTGCCGGTATGTAAAACAGATTGGTGAGGTACATGTGATAGTCAATGTACTTTCCATGCAGTCCAATCAATTTTTCCAAGACCATCCAAAGCAAGGACATCACGGAAAAAATGATAGCCCATTTCAATTCGATTTTAATAGTAGACATACTTGACAGATTGTTTGTGATTAACGCATGAAGCTAATTTAGCCCATATTCACACTAAATATCAAATTATTTCGGCTTGCAAATGTATATCGATTGGAGCGTGTCAACAGTTTGGAATTCATCATTCACAAACTCAAATGTGATGCCCAGACTATCGTATTCCATTTTATTCTTATCCTCAAAATCAGAAGGCTGACCATATGCGGCAGTAATGTTAGCTCGTGTTGAATATCCAGCTGCAATGCCCTTGTTCGTCGCAGCGTTGCAGGGTTTGGTAATGACAATAGTTCCAAAGGAATCGCCATCTCTAACATCTTCACTAAAAAACAGAAATGACAATCCTCTATCCAAATATTCCAACTTCTGATAATTATACGATTTCCCGCAATCGGGTGCTAGCCAGCTATGTTTTTTCAATTTCGCTTTTCCAAGACTCGCAATCAATTGTTTATATGTGGTTTTGTTGATATCGAATGGCCCGACCGATTGACCGGGGACAATAATCATCGCTTGATTAACCAAAAAACCAGAGAACACAAGAACAACTAGAAATCCAATTGAACAATTAGCGATTACTTTATTCATGGCTCATTTTTTTAGATGATTACTTCAAACCCAATAATTCAATTCTATTGCCAATTGTCGATTCTTTCATCTCCCCCTCTAACATATTAAATTCCGACTTTGGTACAGATCTGACGGGCTCTCCCTTTTTCAAAACATGCAATTCATCACAGGTATCGTTAAGCGTAGAAAATATATGTGAAGATATAAGTACAATCTTATTTAGTTCTTTCAACTTTAGAATGATTTCCGTGAGCATGATATTACTTTGAATATCCACACCATTGAATGGTTCATCTAGAATAAAATAATCATTTTCCTGAAGTAGAATAGCCGTGATCG
>JBDKJN010000253.1:0-2582 GCA_039796595.1 Bacteroidota bacterium | reverse complement strand
ACATTGTTTCGCAAACAGGCATCCACTTTCCTTTTTACCACTTCGTTGGTTTCTCCATAATAGGTTCTGCGTTCGCTGTGGCCAATAATGCTATAGTTGATATCCATGGCTTTTAACATCGCAGGACTGATTTCACCAGTATATGCGCCTGAATCTTGGTCACAGCAATTCTGAGCAGACAGCTCAAAACCAATGTTGTCCATAAGTTGAAAACTAGCTAAGTACAATGCTGGTGGAGCAATGATGACCTGGACATCTTTGGGAAATTCAGATTGATAATCGGTTAGGTCAACCACCAAAGCCGCAGCCTCAGTGAAAGTTTTGTTCATTTTCCAATTACCTGCAACTATTTTTTTTCTCATGAAAATTGACAATTAAGGGAACAAAGATGCGGACAAGAACTGCATTTTTAAAAGGAATATATTTCACAAAACATTGTTAGACATAGTAAATCATCAGGTATAGCTTATTTTCAAATATGGATTACCTTGCACTTGCAAATAGCGAACAGGGAATTCAATTGCATTTGGCATTGTTTTTATTGTGCAGCTGTTGTAAGTAAAGAAAAATATTATTCATCGATGAAAAAATTAATTTATGTAACTGTTGGTCTCATGGCGGCACAATTCACTGCCCATGGCCAAAAATTAGAAACCCGTCAGGACAGTGTGTCCTATGCAATGGGCGTTACTCTGGCTGAATCTCTGAAGCGCACTGGTGTAACAGAATACGATCAAGACATTTTAGCCAAGGCTTTAAAAGATGCTTTGAACGGAAAAAGCACCATAAGTCTGTCTGATGCTGAGGCTATTCAACGTGCAGAGGCGAAAAAACAAAAGGAGCAACAAGCTCAAAAAAACAAGGAAGCTGGTGAAAAGTTTTTAGCCCAGAATGCGAAGAAACCCAATATGAAAATCACCGCTTCGGGAATTCAATACGAAGTGATTACAGAGGGCACCGGTGAGCATCCCGATGCAAATGATAATGTAACGGTACACTACCATGGCACTTTGATTGATGGAACTGTATTTGATTCATCTGTTGAGCGCAAACAAAATATTTCATTTGACTTGAATCGTGTGATTGCTGGATGGACTGAGGGGGTTCAATTGATGAAACCAGGCTCAAAATACCGCTTTTATATTCCTGCCCACCTAGCCTACGGCACAAACGGTCAAGGTAAAATTGGACCAAATTCGGTATTGATTTTTGAAATTGAGTTGTTCAGTTTCACTCGAAAATAATAATAGCTAGTTCTTAAAATAACAAAGGGCTGCCAGTTTTGGCAGCCCTTTCATTTTGTTATGGTGTAGAAGTCATAACAAAATCTATTTAAGCACCCGTAAAAAATCTTAGGGATTTAAATCTTGGGGCTTAAATCAGCAGGTTAAAAAAAGACGGGATTCTACCGCCTTTTTTTAACCATCCACGTTTGGATGGTAAGCTTCAATGATTTAAACTGATTGAACTATGAGAACTAAAAACTACAAAAGCTGAAGCTATTTCTTTCATTATTGTTGTGCAATAAATAATTTCTTTATTTCTGTGGCTGTGTTTCGATACAATACAACGCTGTACACTCCGGTGGCCCATCTCGCCTTAGCGATACTGAATTGACCTGAAGTAAGCGAGGTTTTTTCATCATAAACTAAACGTCCATTCATATCAAAAATGGCTATTCGGTCAATTGGTGTTTCCAAGGATGTTGCATACACCTGGATGTGGTTGCTGGTTTGAGAAACCAAAACTTCTTCGAAATTGACTTCTTGAGCAATTACAATTTGATTCACCTGTATCTGAATCGTATCCATGGCTGAACACATGCCATTTTCAGCGACCAGTGTCAATTCGTATTGGCCTTGTTCGTAGAATGGATATTCAAAAATTTCACCGCTTTGAACCAATTGACCATTGATCAACCAATGGGTTTCCAATGCATTGATATTGTTTTGATAAATGGTAACACTTGAATTGCTACCCGATTCAATTTCCAAAGTCAAATCAGTGCTCAAAATAGCAGTCATCACTGCGTTGGGATCTGTTAGATCAAATGTTAATTGTCGCGTCACACAGCCGTTATCTAAAGTGAGATGATATACTTGTGGTGCAAGATTATCAAGTTCCAACATTTCAGAATCACTCGATCCTTCCAACAAGACATGGTTGGCCCAATCCGCCAGTGTATAAGAATAACCAATTTGTCCCGCCCAATAGGCTGTTGCTCTACCGTCGTTATAAACATTGCAACTTCCTGCGACTTGTTCAAGCAATTGAGGTTCTTCGAACTGTGGTTCACTGATGTGAATACCAATTTGTTCCACTGCACATCCCGCAAACGGAACCATGATGTTCACCAAGTAGTCGCCTGCGCTTAAGTCTGTATAAGAATTAAACGAAGATGCAACAACTTGAGCCCCCGTGCTGATTTGTGTCAAAGTCACCCATTCTGACGCTGGTCCTGTTACCTCAATACTACCCGTTGCGAAGCCTGTGCAATTTACATCTTGCGCCACAATTTGAGCCTGTGGTTGCGTGTGAATTAAGAATCGGTTACCTGTATAAGGTGTGTTCACAGTGATCGT
>JBDKJN010000252.1:0-4988 GCA_039796595.1 Bacteroidota bacterium | reverse complement strand
TGATCAACTCGCGCAACTCAACCCCCTTCTGTCCTCTCAACACAATGCGATTAGGTGTTGTAAGGTTCGAATACTGATCAATAATGAATTTACCCGAAGTAGAAACTTCTGCGTGATGGGTTCCAGCTACCGGAGTCAAGCAGCTCATTTGCATCGTTTTCAAATCGACCCGATACAATTTAGATTCCGTAGGATTTTCTCCAGTTGCCATCACAAATGCCGCTGTTCCTCCGGCATCAAAAGAAATGAATTCAGTGATTTCGAATTGAGCCTGCGTTCTGGCCAACTCCTTACCATTGCTGTCGTATTTGTACAAATTATTGAAACCGTCCTTTTCTGTGATCCAATAGATTTCACCTTTTGATTTTGGGGCAAAAAACAATGGGAACTCTGGTTCCAGCCATTTGTCATCATGCTCCGTCATCAAGGTTTGTTTAAGCATTCCAGTCTGAGCGTCATACGCTTGCCAACGCATATCCGTGGTAGCACGATTTAGCCATGCTACATAAACCAATTTTTCATCAGGTGACCACGTTAAATTGGTCAAATAATATGAATCTGCATCACCTTCAGCTACGTTCAAAAACACTGTGCGTTGTGAGCCAAGATTATATACACCCACACTCACATGTTCGCTATGCGCACCAGCAAATGGATACTTGATCTCTTTAACCGTTGCAGGTGTTGCCTTATAATCTGTCAATGGATAATTTGTCACTTGTCTTTCGTCCTTTTTATAAAAAGCCAAATAATTGCCTTGAGGACTCCAAAAAGTACCTTTACTAATACCGTATTCATTGCGTGAGATACTTTGACCAGCGACAATGCCCTTTTCATCCCGGGTCACCTGGCGATGCTCACCACTGCTCCAAACCCAAAGATGATTGTCCTTGGTGTACGCCAATTGATTGGTTCCATAATGATGATCTGGATTCGCTACATTCTCAGGATCAGAATACAAAAGTTTCGAGCGCTTTTCCTTTACACTTATCACATAGTGTTTGTCTTTGACTTGAACTTCAAGTTCATTGGCATTGCGCCAGGTCAACTGAGGCATGGCCGATAACTGATCTCCACCAATCCATGTGCTTAAATCAGCAACGCTGAACAATTCCAATTCCTTACCGCTGGAAGTCGCCAATATCAATTTTTGATCGCTTACAAATGTGTAGGAATCGGCATCAGGGACCCATTGCAACTGATCCACCGTCTGTGGAGCAAACTGTCTGTATTGCCCCATTACGGCTTCATCCAAGGTCAGTGGTTGAGCTTTTTGGGCCAAAAGAGGCATCGTAAATAAGGCCAAAAAACACACATTCATCAATTGTTTCATCGTTTTCATTTGTGGTTTAGTTCAAAAGCATGACGCCTGATTTTCAGGCTCAGGCTGCAAGATACAAAACTGTGCCAAATGAAAACATTTGAATGACGTATCCCTTAGATACACTATTTTTGAAATTGCAAATCGGGTAAATGCTATATCCCCGGGTAATAGAAATAAGAATGCGCAGAATGACACGAAATTCTTGCGCGTTATTGTGCCTTGTTACCCATAAACCATTGCACTCAAGCTATGTTGAAATTAATAAAAATAGGAAAGCCTTTTCTTTTAAGTCTTACAGCCCTTGCGCTGATGATGGCAGGCTGTCGCGAACGTGAACAAGTGGACATTACGCCACCTGAAATTGAAGAAATTCAAATGAATGGCGCTACCGTCACTGCGATACAGATTGAACAAGGTACATCCACAACAATTTCTGTTCACGCCACAGACAATAAGGATCTGGAAAAAATTACACTCAGCTTAATCAGCGATGAAAATGCGGCCACACCGCCAACTGGTGTTTATGATTTCACTTCAACCGAAATGGTCACAGGAGAACATGCTATGGTCAGTTTCGACCTTGTTATTCCAGACAGCATTGCTGGGACTCAAATCCTGAGAGTCAAAGCTGTCGATGCCAATGGATATATCGACTTTTTGGATATCCCATTTATCATCATCAACAGCCAAGCACCCAGCATTACAGGATCTACTAATCCAGCAGCTAACAGCAACAATGAGGTTCTGCTGGAGGTCGATCAAAATTTATTGGTGAGTGGAGAAGCGAATGATTCAGACGGGTTAGCTACCTTCAAAGTAATGCTTTGGGATGCCAATGATGTTGTCATTTCTACTACAGATATTCCAATAATCAACACTCCCATGGCCTTTAGTGATGCAAGTTTTGATCAAGCTGTTGCGGGACAATATCGCGTGGTCATCGAGGCCATTGATAATACTGGTCATCGTTCTCTTTGGGGCAGATTTGTTATTGTCGATTAATTATGCGAACATTCACCCTTACAATAGCTCTATTATCCCTTTTGGCCTGTTCTAAAAAGGACAATAGTGCTCCTGAATTTGCCTCTGTCATCATCAATGGTTCAAACGACCATCCCAGTTTGTTTGCCGGCCAAAACAATACCGTCACCATCGCATTGCAAGATGAGGCTTTGTTTCAACTCAGATGCACTTTCACCAAGCAGGGAAGTTATGCCAACCACGATGCGCATAGTACAGACAGCTATTTTGGCATGCTGATCCCCAACCATGGCGAATTCAAATTGGACACAGTGCGCAACCTGAATGGCACCTCTGAAACGATCGACATTGTGTTTCCTGTTACAGCAGAAAATTCAGGCTTGTGGACCATGCAGCTACAGGCATTGGACGAAGAAGGCAATTTGCAGACAATGGTAGAAGATGTCATGATCAATTCATCCATCTATCCTTCCCTTTCCATTACCATGCTTGGTTCTGATGTTTCGATAGGCGATGGGAAACTAACCGCCGCAGCTAATACCCCTTGGAATTGGCAAGGAGACATCTATGATTTGGACACGTTAGATTATGTGCACATTACAGTCACCCAGAACGGCGATACCATTTCCAGTTACATTCAAAATGACCCATCGACCTGGACATTAGACCTTCATGACAATTTCCCCATGCAAATGCCAAGCACAGCCGGAACATATCAATTCCTAGTTCGGATGGGCGACATCGATGGAAATGAGACATGGCGATCTTCTCGCCTGATTGTTGAATAAAAAGTCCGGTTAAATGGGTTACGTCCATTCACTGTGTGATTTCGGAATAAAGCGAAAGATCCCTCACCTCGGTTCAACCGAGGTTCGGGAAGACAATCGACAGGTCTTATGAATAGCTTGGCCTGGATGATTAGCAAGCCTGGAGCAACTTCAAGGCCAAGCCTTTTGAACCATGAAAACCTTGTCTTCCCGATCGTAGTGAGGGATCTTCTGGAACTTTTCAGAATGTCTTCAGATGATCAGCGATATGAACAAAAGTTGGTTCCGCTGGGGCAGTTATCTCATTTGAAGAAAAGGGGGTATTTGCATTTCTGACAAATTGCGCTCACAGATTATTCATACATCTGATACCAATTGTACAAATGGGAACTAAACCGGTTATCCGAAAGAATAAATCTTGTTCAATCCGACACATTTAAATAATCAAAGGCGATGTTATCCACATGTTCGTTCAAATTTCTTTCCGTTTGAATATATGTCCTTAACACCTTTTTAGAAACTCTCAACAATCCACAAAAAAAATTGGCGTTAGATTTGAAGTGCGAAACAAAACAACAGACAAAAAAATATAAACGTATGAAAAAGCATTTGATTACTCTAGCGGTGGCCTTCACAGGCGGTATCCTGTCGTTAGGTGCTTACACCCTATTCTTTTCTCCAAACAACGCGTCATCATGGCAAAACAATTCAGAACTGCCACTGGTGAATGCCAATTATGCAGGCATGCCCATCGATGGTAATTTGGACTTTACAGTAGCAGCAGAGCGCACCGTGAATTGTGTCGTTCACGTTAAAACAGAAAGCGCAGTTCAGCCCACCTTCAATCCTTGGGCTGATTTCTTTGGATATCAAATGGAGCCACAGGTACAATTGTCTTCTGGTTCAGGTGTAATCATTAGCCCTGATGGATACATCATCACCAACAATCACGTAGTTGAAGGCGCCAATAAACTGACCATTACGCTTAACAACAACAAAAATTACACGGCTAAAGTCATTGGCCGTGACCCCAACACAGATATCGCTGTAATTAAGATCGACGCAACCAATCTCCCGGCCATCAGCTGGGGAAATAGCGAAGAAGTTAAAGTTGGCCAATGGGTTATTGCAGTTGGGAATCCAATGGATTTAACCAGCACGGTAACAGCAGGTATCGTAAGTGCGAAAGCCCGTAACATTAACTTATTGAGTCAGCGATCCAAAGGTGGTGATGATAGTTTCCCTGTTGAAAGTGTCCTACAAACCGATGCGGCTGTTAATCCCGGCAATAGTGGTGGGGCACTTGTAAATACACGTGGCGAATTGGTTGGTATCAACACGGCTATTGCTTCACGTACGGGAGTATTCAGTGGCTATAGCTTTGCTGTTCCAAGCACCATTGCCCGCAAGGTAGCGATGGACTTGATCGAGTTTGGCCAGGTGCAACGTGCGTTTATAGGCGTTCGAATTGGTGAGGTAACCGAAGACATTGCCAAAGAAAAAGGCCTTAAGGATGTAGCCGGTATCTATGTTGCCCAATTGACCGATGGAGGAGCTGCTGAAAACAGCGGTATGCAACAAGGCGACATCATCCAGAAAATTGCAGATGTACAAGTTAACAATGTGCCTCAGTTGCAAGAACAGGTATCGAAATATCGTCCTGGCGACAAGGTAAAAGTCACCGTTTGGCGTAACGAAAAACAACAGGTTGTAGAAGTGACACTGCGCAACAAGAGCGGCAATGTTAGCCTTGAAAGCGCAGCAACATCAAGCGATGCATCATTCCAATCGCTGGGAGCAACATTCGTATTGCCGTCGGACAGCGAAAAGTCAGCGTTGCGCATACAAGGAGGAGCCAAGGTGACAGACATTACCACTGGTAAATTCAAATCAATAGGTATGCAAAAAGGCTTTAT
>JBDKJN010000251.1:0-3364 GCA_039796595.1 Bacteroidota bacterium | reverse complement strand
CCAAACTCGATAGCCCTGTTGGCGTCCAGCATATCCAAGGAACACACATCGGCTTGATCTAGGATCTAATCCGATGCGATTCTGATCAGGTACCCGGCGCCACGAATTGCATCCGAAAACTCTTAAATGTGACAGAGACGGTTTCTTTCCGTGCCACGCCTGGAACGGAGTCATACCGATAGTCCTGTGATATCGGCGGTTCAGCAAATAGACAGAAGTGTTAACAGCATCTGCCCAAAACATTTCTGGTAGACTGGCCTTCATCCGCATTGCCTCAGCAGCCTCCATGATTGATCGGTTAAGTCGCTCAGCAACCCCATTGGATTCAGGGGAATATGGAACAGTAATGCGATGCTGGATTCCAGATTCACTGTAATAATGGTTTGCATCATTAGAGCAGTATTCCCCGCCGCCATCAGATTGGAGGCTAATCAAGTCGACATCGGTAAGACCCAATCGGCGCCAAACATCAGCAACATATTCTTTTAACTTTCCTATAGCCTCCGATTTCCGTTTAAGAAAATACACCACAGAGTATCGTGTGTAATCATCAATAAAGGTTATGAAATATTTTGATCCAGAACGAAACGCCGGTGGTAAGGGCCCTTTGATATCAGAAAACAGGAGCTGTAATGGCTTTGTACTTCGTAAATTATGGTCTCGATGAACAAATGACCCCCGAGTCAATTTTGCCATAATGCATGGTTCGCAAACCTTTGCCTGGTCAGATTCTTTCGCCACCTGGATACCTTCAGAATATCGATCTGTCAATAATCTAAAATATTTCTCAGAACTGTGGCCAAGACGTTGATGCCAGATTGCAGCAGCTACTTTTGACGACCTATTGGCAAAATTCGCTTGTGGTGGATCTGACCTAATATTTATAGGCGAATTGGTTGAACTGAGGCAGCCACTACAAGCAACAGAATAGAGCCCGTTTTTCTTCGGGATCTTACATAAAACATCACCAACTGGAGCATCAGAGATGGAGCGAAATATGGTACAGGAATCCTCTTCAAACCAAAACGCTAGTCCACGACTAGTACTGACACCAACCGTCAGAAGGTTTTTACTCATTGAAGGCACGTGAAGAACGTTGCTCATCTTGCCGGTCGTATTCCCAAAATTTATCGAACATTCACCAATGCCAATTCCGCTCTGGATGACACTATTATCCCCTAACAAAACGCCAACGTCACTCGAGCGAACATCAGAAAGTGATATAGCACTATTTGTGATATGGTTGTTACAACCACAATCAATAAGCCAGCAATCACAGCCAAGTCCATCAGAAGAAATTGAAGACGCATTATAAACAGAAATATTCTCTGGTTTATCAGTAGTTGATGCGGATTTTTCTTTACGAGGGCGTAGTTCCGGGTGAAGATTGAAGCAATTTTCACGATAACAATCGGTTTTAAGACAATCGCAGAAATGGCAAAAATTTGATTTAGGACGTGCTCGCATCCTACTGATCTCAGTCTTCAGAGCTGTTATCTCATGGCTGACAGCGTTATTGGATGGGTTTCGCGCCTCATGACGTAAAAGGATTGAGATAATTGCATCAGATGTCACTTCGCCATTGGTGGAAGCATCAATACTATCCACCACGTGCTGAAGGCCATCATGTACTCCCATGAGTATAATCATGGCTTTCAATGAATCAGAAATTGTTAGGTGTTTGGCAGCTATCGCCTTGACTAAGTTTGAGGCTTCCTCTATCCTGGCAATATAAGCTTTGATCGAGTCAGCACCTTGATCAATACGAAGCAACATTTTTAGTGCAATCATGGATTCCTGTAAGCCCGAAGATGATAATCGGCTCTTCAAAGCATACCATGCCTGATGAGTAGATTCGGTTCCATCAACAAAACTGAATAAGTCATCATTGACAGATAAACATAAAGCAGCATGAACGCGGTCATCGAGATCTTGGTCATTGTGAAATGGTGGGAAGTCAGAATCCTTGCCGATCAGATATATAGCACCTGCTCCTTTAATGACTAACAGCACTTTCTTAGACCACATCACATAATTCGATTTCCCAGACAGCACTGGAAAGGTGATCTTCTGTACTGGACATGTGAGCTTCTCATTTGACGTCGTAAGCGACATTCCAGCGAATAGCTACCGGTAGCTCGTTCGACTGTTAATCTGTTGTTAAGCGATTAGAGAAGTGGTTTATTTCTAGGACAACTAGGATAGAGAAAGAGAGCAACAAATATCTTGTGCAACGTAAAAAAGAAGAAAATGAGTGGGACTGGGCTACAATCACTCAATGAGTGTGCATGTGGAGATTATGGAGACTTGGAGGTTCCAACACAGAAAAGTGTTGACGGTCTGTAGTTTTGAAATCAATTTTTGTAATGTTATTAAAATTGTCCGATTCAATAATAACAGTAAATTTGTTATCATTTTTGAGATGCATAATGACATTTTTACTGGCCATTAGTAGATTGTGTCATATTATATTACGTAGGCTCATCTCTTTTTTTCAAGAAATTAATTATTATTTTATTAGAAATTTCGCTGTGGAACAACAATACGTCCATCAACTTGTGGAATGTCTTCAAAAGAAGTTAATGTTGATCCAACATTTTTAATAGGGCGAATAGCTCAAGTATATTCATCGGCATTATCGATTTCATTAAATTGATACTGTGGTGCTTCTTTAACTCGTTTATCCCCGAGTTGATACAATAAATATATATCCATGCAAGCATTGGATATAGTCTCGCCTCCCGAATTGACCATTTCCGACAATACGACAACGGCACCGTTGAGATGAAGTATGGGATTCTTGTGTGTTATTGATGATGGTTGTTGTCGAAGGATTGGTATTGTGATTGATTCCATTATCATTCTCAACATTGCCTTCCACAACAGCATTCGTTTCGTCATTGATGCCAATTCAAGAATATGAGTTGTTTCATTGCTTATATCGTGGTCAGACGGGCAGATGATGTTTCTTGTCAGATAACAAAGTGGACCATTTTGAAGCGGAGAATAAACGACCAAGGAAGTTTTTTGCTCAGCAGGCAGAAATGAAAACCAAAAAAAAATTTCAAAATAACTGGGAATTGGAGAAGCCTGGTGTGATGTTTATTGATAAATGTTTATCAGAATTTAGAGTGCAGGGAATCAAACACGACCCCGACGGCCACGTTATCGATTCCTGATTGAGATTCTCCTGTCCAAACGTCAGAAAACGTGATGTAATCAGATCCGGAGCGTACTTGGGATGATATGATCGTTCGCATCATTCTCATCAAAAGAAGCGGGCCTGCATTGGATGCTACGCCGAGCGCAAGAGAGGCTATCTGGCCCGTTCTCCGCAGGCAGCCCGGGGCTGTTCTGAACGCTG
>JBDKJN010000250.1:0-4017 GCA_039796595.1 Bacteroidota bacterium | reverse complement strand
TACGACAAGCCAGAGCGTTTCAAATTCCTTTTCCAAATAGAAAATGATAAGAAAATATATCAAAGAAGCGATGGCCGTCAAACTAATCGACGAGATCAAAGCGACATCTTTGGGTGTTCTGGTTCTGAAAGCCATTCTAGGCCTCAAATTTATAACCAACTCCCTTAATGGTCTTAAAATGGTCGTCGCCTAATTTTTCGCGAAGTTTACGAATGTGCACATCAATGGTCCGATCGCCTACAATAACGTCGTTACCCCAAACGGTGGATAAAATGAAATCGCGCGTAAATACGCGACCAGGCTGCGATAGGAGTAATGCGAGTAATTCGAATTCTTTTTTTGGTAACGATAACTCTTGGCCGTCTTTTGACACAAGATATCGGTCTTTATCGATTGCAATGCCCATTTGGTCCGACTTAACAGGTTCAGGACGAACTGCCTCGTTTCGACGGAGAAGGGCTTTGATACGAGAAATAAAAACACGTGTTTTGATCGGTTTAGCGATATAGTCGTCGGCACCCGAATCAAAACCTGCAATTTGACTGTAATCTTCGTTGCGAGCAGTTAAAAACGCGACAAGAACGTTTTTCAGGTTTTGATCTTCACGAATCACCTTGCAAGCCTCCATACCATCCATTTCCGGCATCATCACATCGAGAATGATTAGGTCCGGTTGTATTTGACGAGCCAATTCCACACCCTTGAGTCCATTCGTTGCGGTATGTACTTCGTATCCTTCTTTATCCAGGTTATAACTTAAGAGATCCAGAATGTCTTGTTCGTCATCGACCAAAAGGATTTTTTGTTTGCTCATGGAGTTCAAATTTGAATGTTTATGTTAGGCGATGCGAAATTGCACGAACTTTATTAACCCAATGTTATGCAAACCTTATGAATTTAAGTCAGCGCTAACCGCAAGAGTGGTCATTGTTGATGACAAATGTACTGGACACTTGTTCAATCTTGAAGAATTGCTATTCCTTTTTGGCTGGCAATGGCAATGAGCGTACTTTGCAGACTCAGAAATCGGTAGATGGAAGATACGGTTACACGAAAATACTACAACGACAAGGTGATATGGGTGACAGGGGCAAGCTCTGGCATTGGTAAAGCTCTTTGTGAAGCCCTCATCAAAACGGGCGCATGGTTGATCATTTCTGCTCGAAAAAAAGAAGTGTTAGAAGAGCTGAAGAGCAGTTTGGGATCGGATCGAGTGCATGTGGTCGCCTTAGATCTAAACGAACCAAACGCGGTGAAACAAGCATGTCAGCAAGCTTTGGAATGGAAAGGTAGAGTGGACATATTGTTCAATAATGGAGGAATCAGTCAACGTTCTGAAGCTATGGACACAGATCAGTCCGTTGTGAGGCAGATCATGGAAGTCAATTTTTTTGCGAATGTTCAACTTACCCAAGCGGTTTTACCAGGAATGGTTGAAAGCGGATTTGGACATATCGTTGTCACCAGCAGTTTGATGGGTAAATGGGGTTTTTATTTGAGGAGCGCCTATGGAGCCAGTAAGCACGCCTTACATGGGTATTACGACAGTTTGCGCATGGAAGTTGAGACCAAAGGTATTCGAATCACATTGTTGACTCCAGGGTTCATCGCCACAGAAATTTCGCGTCATGCACTTGTGGGTGATGGGACAACAAGCGGTGACATGGATCAGAATCAGGCCAGTGGAATGCCAGTCGAAGAATGCGCGGACAAAATTTTGCGTGGTGTGGCCTGTGGTAAAGCGGAGTTGCCGATTGGTGGAAAGGAGCTGAATGGCCTATGGGTCAAGCGTTTTTTTCCAAAACTTTTCGAACGAATATTGCGCAAACAGCACGCGCGATAGGCATCGGAACGAAATGAAATTTAGTATCTTTTTTTAACGATTTCTTCAAGTTTCATCGTTATATTCGCTTCCCTAAAATCGGAAAGGTCCTATCTTCTGGGGCATAAATTTTTGCTTGTCGGACCATATTATTTCTTATATTTAGGGGCTAGGGGGGCTCAGTAATTATACATCGCGCTCAATATTGCTGCTCGCACAGTTTGGTCGATGCAACATGTAATAACCTGAGAGGATAGAATAAATAGTTGGTAGGTCGTTCACTCTGCCAATTCAAAAAATATTGATGATATGTCAAGTGTAGCAGAATTAACTCCTAAACAAGCGCTTAAGCAGTTTTTTGGGTTTGATAATTTTAAGGGATTACAAGAGAAAGTCATAGACTCTGTTTTGGCTGGCGAAGACACCTTTGTAATCATGCCTACGGGTGGTGGTAAATCACTTTGTTATCAGTTGCCGGCATTGATGTCAGAGGGTACTGCAATTGTAGTATCGCCGTTGATCGCTTTGATGAAAAATCAAGTCGATGCCATGCGTGGATTCAGTGAGCAAGATGGTATAGCGCATTTCATCAATTCATCGCTGAACAAGTCTGAAATCATGCAGGTGAAAAGCGATATTCAAAGTGGTCAATGCAAATTGTTGTACGTTGCGCCTGAATCGCTGAATAAGGATGAGAATGTGGAGTTTTTTAAAAGCGTAAAAATCTCATTCGTAGCTATCGATGAAGCACACTGTATCTCGGAATGGGGACATGACTTCCGTCCGGAATATCGTCGTTTGCGTCCAATCATCGAACAGATAGCAGATGTGCCAATTATGGCCTTGACTGCTACGGCTACGCCAAAAGTTCAACAGGACATTCAGAAGAACTTGGGCATGATGAAGTCAAAGGTGTACAAGGCCTCCTTCAATCGTCCAAATCTTTATTACGAAGTACGCATCAAGAATAATATCGGCAAACAGATTATTCAATACATCAAAGCGAATGCAGGTAAGAGTGGAATCATCTATTGTTTAAGCCGTCGCAAAACCGAAGAAATAGCGGAGTTATTACAGGTCAATGGCATCAAAGCTTTGCCATATCACGCAGGCATGGATAGCGCACAACGCAATCGCGTACAGGACCAGTTCCTCATGCAGGATGTGGATGTGATTTGCGCAACAATTGCCTTTGGTATGGGTATCGATAAGCCCGACGTACGTTTTGTAATTCATCACGACATTCCAAAATCACTAGAGAGTTACTATCAAGAAACTGGACGCGCAGGTCGTGATGGTGGCGAAGGGGTATGTATTGCGTTTTATTCTCCCAAGGACATCGAAAAACTTGAGAAGTTCTTACATGGCAAACCAGTAGCCGAACAGGAAATTGGTATGTTGTTGTTGCAAGAGGTAATTGCATATGCGGAAACAGCCATGAGTCGCAGACAATATCTGCTCCATTACTTCGGCGAAGAATGGGATCCGGTTAATGGTGAAGGCAATGGTATGGACGACAACTCACGCAATCCAAAAGAGCGTGTAGAAGGCATGGATTATGTGAAGACCTTGTTGAAGTGTGTTGACGCATTTAAAGAGCTTCATAAGGCCTCGTTCATTTGCAGAGTGATATGCGGTATACGCAATTCTGAAATCACCACCTACAAAGGGCATACAAGTGATTACTTTGGTGTCGGTAAAGAGGAAGGTGAAAAATTCTGGAATGCGATTCTTCGCCAGATGTATGTGCGTGGACTTGTAGTCAAAGAAATAGAGACCTATGGTGTATTAAAGATTACAGACGAAGGACGGGCTTTCATGAAGTCGCCTAGTTCTTTCCCCATCGTTAAGGAACAAGAAATCGGAGAGGTTGATGATGATGATTTGATCATTCCAAAACAGGGCGGTGGAGCAGTTGATGAGGTTTTGTTTGGCATGCTTAAGGAATTGCGTCAGAAGATGTCAAAGGAGAAGGGTATTCCGCCTTATGTCATCATGCAAGATCCAGCTATGGAGGAAATGTGCACGCAGTATCCAATTACATTGGATGAGTTGGCGCAAATCGGTGGTGTAGGTAAAGGCAAAGCACAGAAATTTGGTCAGCCGTTCGTTGATTTGATCGGCAAGTACACCATAGAAAATGATATTGAAAGACCGATAGATTTTGTTGTGAAAAGTGCCGGACACAAGAGCAC
>JBDKJN010000249.1:0-3514 GCA_039796595.1 Bacteroidota bacterium | reverse complement strand
TGCCCAACCAATAGCCCCGCTAATACTGCAGTGGTATTGCTATGCCCTACCACCAGAGCATCTTCTTTGTTGGCAAGCAGCTGATGGGCAAATTCTTGAAGTTTATCACCGTCGTACATCGCAATATCGATGCCCTTAGACGATGCCGTCGGTTGGGCAGTACTTTTTGTCCGTGTATAATTGGTGCTATACACTTTGTCCAAAGCAATGGAACTAAAGAATTGATTGAGACTTTCGGCCCTTTGTTGGCCGCAGGCTGTTAGTTCCGGGTCATCTGAGTTAGCAGAAGCAGTATTTTTTTCGGCATGCCTAACAAGATAGATGGTAAACATGTCATCTTTGGTCTTGGTGCAGGATTCCGGTTGAGCTCCGAGCATGAGACTCAGGCAAAGCAGTAGGCGTATCATATGCAATGATTTTAGAAAACGTAAGTGTACAACGATTACGTATTAACAATGAAAAAAAACTAATGTTTGGCTTCATTACTTGATGGCTGGCGAGCAGAACAGTGGCATTGTAGTTCTTCTATAGCCCATTGAATGCCAGTATTTCAGGACATTAGAACCTATACCCACATTTGAATTGGATGCTTATGGTTGGCAAAACACTATTATAACTATAGCCAAATTCTTTTAATAAACCAATACGAATACCTCCGCCAAATGCGAATTCGAGCGTAAAATGTCTGCCCCATGCGCGTCGAATACCGTATGTGGGTGTGATTCCAATGTTGGAAACAAGTCTACCTTTTGGAGGATCGCCACCAATAATATAATTTGAAGCATAAACCGAGCGAATCGATAGAAAATTACCGGAATTCCCTGCTATACTTTTTTGTTTGCGCACTCGACGTCGGAGGTTGCAGTACCATCTCGGTTCAATGTTGACTGTAGGATAAGTATAGTACTTCCATCCCTCGCTTATGCGAGAATAGTAAAAAGTGGCATCAAGACCTATTTCCCCCCTCAATGCGATTGCATTTGACAATCTGCCTTCTTTGTGGATCCAAGCACCGAATAACCCTAATTGCACACCACTGACCGAACGCTCAACACTTGGAGCTTGCGCTTGCATTTCCACAGTGGATATCGTGATGATCAAGAGTGTCAAAATTAATAATATGAATTTCGTCATTGATTGAGGTTTAGTGGCTCAAAAATAGGGGAAATCTGATTTGCCAACCGTGCCTTGAAAGTGAATTTCTTTGATGTTGTGCCTTGCCCTGAAACCGAAAATATTCAAAGAGTGGCTGTAAACAGTTTGTCTGATAAATTTAATTTATCACATGCAGTCTGTTCTAGTAATTTCATCCAAGACAGGTTTAATACCACTTATCCAACCATTGCTCAATCGAACGTACAATTTAATATCCGACTTGAAGGCAAAAGGAATATTGTTTTTGGTCAACTCGCAGGAGACATATTGAGCAAAAACTAATTGTTCAGCGATGTTGTAGTCATCACCCTTTTCGTTGTTGGCAGGCATCCACGCACCTATCCAGGTGTATATGCTGGTTTGTTTTTGCCAGTCCAAGGCATGCCTTATCATGGCGCGTATCAACTCCTTTTCCGCCTCAGTACCCGTAGACCATTTCTAATTCTCATTGGTTTTACCGGGGCCTGCTACATAAAAATGCCACTCTGCTTTGAGGTAATCGTTGCGTTGACTTAGAATTGTGAGGTCCTTCAACTGTTTTGGAGCTGAGCGAAGGATTGGAGTAATAAAAATTGTTCGTGTCAGATTCGTTGTACGTATAGCCGTCACAGTTAATTCATATAGCCGATTCAACCTTTCAGGTTCTTTGTTCAATGCTTCGGTTACCTCAAAGATCAGATCGAAAGCAACTTTGTGATCACAGTCTTTATTATTATTGGCCCAGGAAATCAAAGGCTATTTCAGTTGAAGCGTGTACAACCAATACCGCTTCCCGAGTCGTTTATCTATTTCTTTCAACACCACAAACCCCAAACTCTCATAGATATGTCGTGCGCTGTGCATCATCTCGGAGGTGTGCAATGCGACTGTGGTTTCATTGTTCTCTTTGGCGTATTCAATGCACATTTCGGTCAATTTTCTGCCGATACCTTGGCCTCCGTACTCTGGATGTACTGTGACAAATCGTATTGCACACCACTCCTTTATATATATATCCCGAGGCACACCACTTGGCACAAGAAAGGCCATTCCGATCAGGATGCCCGTTGCATGTTCACAAACAATGCAGTGTCCACTTTCAAGTAAATCAATATAGGTTTGATCTGTGGAAACATTCTGCTTTAATGCTTGCCAGTTTTCCTCTGTTAGCTCATGTTGATATTGTTCCCATGAGGCAATAGCGAGCTCTTTCAACAGCCGTACGTCATCACTATTGCCTTGTCTGTAGATCATACAATCCATCCAATTTTATTCTATTTAATTATGCCTTACGTGTTTCACATACTCCGCCTTATTGACACTATCGTTTACGAATAATCGAACCTGGTATTCGCCAGTTCCTTCTTGATATTCCCTGCGAATAGTGAGAAGTACACCATTTTGGGTTTCCTCAATCTTTATTATTTCGTCATAAGCACCATCGTTAGCTAGAAGATCAAAGAATTCAAAATCGACATCCCAATGAACATCTTCAAAAACGTCATTCTTTATTATCTCAATTAACTTGGGTTGATCCGATCGCGAATCGATCATTACAACAGGTTGATGGTAATTCGAACAACCCGTCAAACCCTCATCATCAGCAACTCCTACTCCATAAAATTCTGTTGTTTTGATCCAGTACTTTACTCCCATGTAATTGAAAAAAGTGTCTTGCTCTGACTCTAGTATTTCATAAACCCTTCTACCATCGATATAGCTAACCGTATCGTTATCCTGCACTTTGACCCAATGGTAACCGTCACAATATTCTATGGAAGAATTATAAAGACTGTCGGAAACACCAATAATATCAACTATTTCTCCTTGCTTGTATCTATGGATGGCGTTCCCACGTTCGTCAAAAGCATTAAACGTATTGCCAATAAGAATTGCTCTGGCGCTGTGGCTTTTGCATGAGATTGGTCCCATGTCTAAGGAATCATTGAGAACTTTCTCGTCTATTGTCAATTGAGAATGGTGATCATTTTGTAGTGGTCCACATGACATGAACAGGACGCTTATTGCATGAAATAATCTCCAAGGGTGCATTTGAAAAAGTCTATTCAATATATCAATCCTTTAAAATACCAAAGTTGGTGGACGCCTGTTAAAAATAACGATCTCATCCAATCCATAAAGATAAAGATTGGCTAACTTACTACTATATTGATATAACTTTAATGGATTACCTGTTTACTTCACTTTAACTTTTGATTTCAGTTATAAGGTGAGATCCTTCACCTCGGCTGAGCCTCGGTTCAGGATGACGAGCTGGCACTATGCAAAAAAGCTTGGCCTGCTAAATCATCCAAGTTAGAAGATCATCTTGGCCAAGCCTCAATAATCGGATTAGCTTGTCTTCCTGAGTCTTGGCTCA
>JBDKJN010000248.1:0-5214 GCA_039796595.1 Bacteroidota bacterium | reverse complement strand
ATATCGGAAACATATAAATAATCGTTTTGTGACCAACCTGAAACGGCAACACATAAACTTATAACCACGAATAATAAACGCATAAATTAGAGTTTAGAAAATTGTACTGTTTTTTGAAAATATTCCTGAATGCGGCTAATGTCTTTCACCCATTCATGAACTTCATCGATGTTCAAGTGAATCGTTTTTAATTCAGCTCTCTTCTCGACATGAATTGTCCCACCTTCGAGACGATACTTCACCTGATAGAAGTAATTTTTGTTTTCGATGACCAAATCTCCAGGCATAAATTTCACTTGATATCCTGCTGGCACCGCCATGGAATAAGAGGTCATGTCCATGAAGGCATGCTCAAAATCTGCACCGTCGATGCGCTCTGTTGTATCCGGTTTGAGTTTGCCAATGCTTTGATCAAAATTAAAATTGATGTACATGTCATTGCCAACCGTGCGGACGTAATCTTGAATGATCAATTCATAATTCATTACCATGACCGAATCGCGCTCAAAGAGATTCTTCACATCAATTTTGGACAGCTTACATTTATTGTTGCCGCGGGTAAGTAAACCTTCCCAACGAAGTTGCTCGTCCGTTTTTTTGGTATTCTCCAAGATATCCGCCAAACCTGCATGCGTGAAACCCGTTAAGGTTGAGGTCCCCACACATTTCAAATTTTTGTCCTGTAATTCCAACTTCACCACATCCGTTGATGCGTTCAGGCGATAATCCACAACGGGTACAAAGGGTGTTTCGAATTTATTCTCATCGATACTGATCATGGCTTGTTTACCTTGGATACCCAACGACGGGAAGCCAAAACCATGTTGTTTAGATGTTGCATCTAGAAATATGTTTTCCCCGTTTTTTTTGTATACGGCAATCATGTGATTATCGCAATAGACCAATGGCAATTCATCGTAGGTATATCCCTTATGACGAGTGCCTATCCAACAGAGGTAGCCTGGAATACCTGCGTAATCCATCATTCGTTTGATCAGGTTTGCCATGTCTTTGCAATCCCCGAATTTCTTTTCACAAACGGCCTGAGCTTCTCGCGGTACAAATCCACCTGGACCATATTCGAATGCGATATAACGGACGTTGTCTTGAACCCAATAGAATATGGATTTCACCAATTCTTCTTCCGACGGATTGCGGGATTTGAGTGAATCCACCACCGTTTTCATCTCGGCACTGGCCTCCTTGTTGAGATCCTTAACATGTGTATAGTTATGTTTATACAACAATTCCTTGGTGCCTGCCAGTTCTACCTTTTCATTACCCTTTTTATACGACTTGACATATACGAATAAGTGCGGATCAGTATGGCTGTTGTTCATGGTAAAATCCACGTCTTTGAAGGCCTTTAGCCTTTTTGCAGTCCATTTATGAATCACCACTTTCCCTTTCGTTTCAGTTGTGTACTCCATTTGGATACCTTTCAAATCGCCGAATTCAGCAAATCCCAACTCCACATCTACAGGCGCGGTAATACTATAATTGACCGATTCAGTTGGCACACGAAAAGCGAAATTGAACACCCCCAAGGTCATTGGATCAAGGATTTCACCACTGTAGATTTTTTCAGTTATGCTACCGTTGCCCACATTGCTATATTCGAACTTCTTGACGCGCTGACTATCAAAAAATGAATAGTCCCCAAAACTCTCTTCATCTACAAATGAATTGACCTTGGTCTTTACCCATTTACCATCTTTGAATGTATAGGATGCTGCTTCCAAATCATCAATGGTAAAATAATGCGGGTCATAACTTACTTCATCTCCAGAAATAGATCCTCCTTTGCGATTGACATGGAGAATGCGTTGTTGCGCACTATGATCAATATTCAATCCTTTGGAAGACGATTTGACTACCAGATGTTCTTGATAATCCAATAAGATTACGCGTTCCTTTTTGTATCGATTCATAAGATCATTGAGATCGTAATCTTCGATATTTTGAGCGTGAATAGTGGTGACCAAAGCCACCATTATTCCAAGACTCAGATATTTCAATTGGTACATATATTAATACTTGTCGCCGTGATTATTTGCGTTTGTTTATTTTTTACCTGCAGGTTTTGCGGCTGGCTTTGCTGCCGGTTTTGGATCAACCTTTGGCTCAGGCTGAACTTCAACTGGCTTAGCAATAAACTTGCCCATTTCCATTGTTCCTTCTTTCACAACTTTGCCGGTTTTGTCATACTCTATGTATGGACCATGGAATGAATTGTAGAATTTCGTAGCAACTACATGCAATTTTCCATTTTCATGATACAATTTGTAGCTGCCATGTTCGCGATCGTCTTTGTTTTCGATTTCGCTTTTTATTGTTCCTGAAGGGTAATATTGTTTTGACAAACCATTCTCATTTCCTTTGGTGTAATTCGCTTCAACATAAGGTTTGCCTGTGCTGTAATAGGACTTGAATGCACCTTCAAAATCGCTGTTCACGAAATTAAATTCACGTGCTTTGTTGCCATTGGCGTGTTTCGCTACCAATTCTAAATCGTCTCCCACCACTGGAATTTCTGCTTTGAACTGACCATCCGCACCAACAACTGCATACGACACCATTACACCTTCGTAGAAGTTAATCTTCAAATATGGCTTGCCATTCTCATCGTGATAGATGGTTGGACCATGACGCTCATCGTCCTTGTATTCTCTGGATTGATCCACTTTACCCGATTCGTAATACGATTCCCAGCGGCCATTGCGGTCTCCATCTTTATAGTTGATTTTAAACGTCATTTTATCGTTTTGATAATAGGTCCAAAACCCTGTTCTTTTGCCATATTCATAGCTTCCTTCTTCCTCAACAGCACCCAAATGGTAACGTTTAAATTGACCATGGCGCATTCCATTCATCCAACTAATTTCTGACAACACCGTACCATCAGCGTTAAACTCGCGGGTTACTTTTGACCACGTATTACCCGCGATTTCACCTTCAAAACGCTTAAATCCACTTGGCGCATAAACTTCAACTTTACCATTGCCCCCTGTTGTAATACTTGCCTTTTTCTCTCCACTCTTCAGGTAGCTGGTATTCGACACACGCACTCCATAATTGTAGATCGTAATATCCGTTAAATCACCATCAAAACTGTATTGTTTGGACTCACCGTTAATCACGCCCTTGTTGTAAAAGCTATAGGTGTCTAATTTTCCGTTTGGATAGAATTCTTTGTTTGGTCCATCGAGTTTGCCTTTATCATAGTAACCATCTTCAACAAAATTTCCCGCCTCATCGTATTGCTTAAAATAACCTTGCAATTCATCATCGCTATAAAACACCTCACGGTATTTCATACCATTCTTATGATATTCAGTAGCGGGACCTTCTCTCAAATCATTTTTATAGGTGCACTCAAACTTAAGCGCTCCATTATCATAATAATATTTCCAGGTTCCTTCGGATTTTTCCTTTGTAACCTTACCTTCACGCACAACGATACGCAAATCGTTGTAGACCTTCACATACATCGAACCACCTTCAGACTTCATCTCATCCAAAACATTGCCCTTGGTATCATAAACCTTGTAATCCATGTTCTTGCCGTTCTTGTAAACTATCTCAGCCTTCTTCGTGCCATCCTCATCGTACAAAACGGTAAGTCCATTCGACTTGCCGCCTTTGAATAATTCGACTGCACTTAGCTTTTCATTTTCGTAATACGACTTCCATTCACCCTCTTGTTTACCAGACTTAAACATGCCCACTTCCTTTAACTTCCCACTCTCATAGAAGTATTTCCACTCTCCTTCCTTTTCTCCATTTTCCATTTTTCCTTTGGCCGTCACTAATCCCTGATCGTTCTTCACCTCGACTTGATCGTTGACTTTGTCATTGATCATTTTGCAGGAATACGAAACAGTTCCGTTCTGATTATAAAATGTGATACGATCTAGTTTATTTTCTCCCTTGTAGTTCAATACATAATTGAGGACATTGTGATCACCATAGTGATATAAGGAATCTTGAATAATGCCCTCACCATTGATCCGGTATTCCATGTCCTTCGCTCCGTCTTCATTGTAAGTAATAATGCGACCATTATTTTTTCCATTCTTCACTTCGTTTTTTTCCAGAATCACACCTGTTTCAGCATATTTTGTGATTACTCCATTCAACTCACCATTTTCATACTGTTCTATTTTACGAAGTAGGCCATCGTTGTGATAATAGCGCCACTCCCCTTTTTTCTTAGAGTCTCCTTCTGCAACTCCTTCTGCAGACAACGTACCATTACTAAAGAAGTAATAAGCTTGACCTTCAATGTTCAAATCACTGTTCAGTTCACCCAAAACAAAAACATATCCATCAGAAGAATACGTATACCCTTCCATCTTTCTGCCGTTGCTTTCGCATTTTACAGGAGATCGACCATCGAAAATAATGCGCAATGCGTCTTTAGTAAATAGGGCTGTTTTTGCTTTGTACTTCTTGGCAACACTCAAGGTTTTTGGATTATTGATTGAACCCAAAATAGAAGCGACCATTCCCTCAAAGTGCTTCTTGTTCCATACTTGCTGGTAGAAATTGACATAAAAACGCAGAATCAAATCTTCACCCACTGCTTCTTTTGCCAATGATTCACTGATCACTTGCAGTTGTTTGGAAAGATTAAAATCCCCTTTGACTTTGCTCTTATAATTTTTTGAAAGGGCTGTTTTACTGTACACAATCTCATCGATGTATGACAGATGATCACAGAAAGCAAAAACATTTTGATCAATATCTTCAAACTTCTTTTTGTTGGCCTTATTGGCAATGTTTTCCAAGAAACCAACAGCATAAATCAAGTAGTTCCCATCCCCTGAGGCCGCCTGTGCTGCAAAACCGCTGGCCATAGAAGCCAAGGTGCTGCGCCCTGCATCGTCTGCCAAGGTCGCTATGAGCATGTGTGTGCGTGGATGGAGATAATTGCGCTTTAAACTTTCAGCACAATCCGCCAAGGCTCCTTTGTAATCCTTCATGTCCGCCTTTATCACTGCGCGTTCATAATACGGACGGTGGCTATGACCGAATTCTTTTACCGCAAAGTCCATGGTAGCAAGTCCTTCGGTATCTCTATTCAAATGATCCTGAATCGAAGCTTTAAGAATCAAGGCATCCAGCAGCAAACTTCTATCGTTTTGGATTACCCATTCCAAATTCTCTAAAGCGGCTTCATTGAGGCTATCGTTGTGTTGTGACAAGGCCATT
>JBDKJN010000247.1:0-2865 GCA_039796595.1 Bacteroidota bacterium | reverse complement strand
AAGAAGTCAAAAGCTTGTCCATGCATGAAGAAAATACCAAATTGTAGAAATATGGCAGTTAAGGTATATCGCACTAAACAAAGATAACTTAACTTCTAACAAAAAAAAAGTACTGGGTCTTCTTAATAAAGTTTTAACGACCAAAATGCGCTTTGACTTTGATTTTCGCCGCTAACGCTAAGCAAAAAGCAATTTGTACAGGACAATGCCCGCACACACCGAAACATTGATGGAGTGTTTGACTCCAACTTGTGGCAACTCGATCGTCACATCGCTTTTGTCGATAAGGCTTTGGTTCACGCCGTCTACCTCATTGCCAAAAATGACAGCGATTTTTTCAGAATTGGATTGCCATTCATTCAACAGCTTACTATTTGAGGTTTGCTCTATCGCAACACATTCAAATCCTTGAAGGCGTAAATTTTGCAATAGGCTACTCGCATCTTCATGATGCTCCCATGCAACAGTTTCAGTAGATCCCAATGCGCTCTTAAGTATCTCACGATGGGGTGGGGTAGCTGTATATCCGCAGCAATAAATTTTGCGAACCCCAAAAGCATCGCTGCTGCGGAAAATGTTACCCACATTCAAGCCACTTCGGATATTGTCCAATACAACAACTACTTCACGCGAAGTGGCCAGACTTTTCATTTCTGCATGGCTCGCTTCGATTTCGGTCATCGTTTTTTTTGAATTCATGACGCGAATTTATGGGCATTTTTTTATGAAAAGGTCCAATTCCATTTTCAAAAGAATAGTAGGATAGGCCTTATGGTGTTTCTAAAAATAAACGGGTAATGCCTGATCAAGTGCAGTCATCCATCTGAATAGTCGATCGCCAAGCAGGTTTCGTTGATATTCCAGAGATATGCGTTCACGCTCTGCATAGGGTCGACTGCGATCATTAAAGTCAACGGGTCGTTGGTTCAACTGATAAATAATGAGGGTCAAAACTCCCAATGTGGTGAGTGCACCCAACCATCGGTTGTGTTTTTTGAGCAACCAGAAAAATAGAAGATGCAGGATTAAGCCACTACAGATGAGAAGAAACACATCGTAATTGTTCCACCAAAACGTTTGCCCGGTCCCCCCAATATAATGCTGCGACGGCCACCAATACGCGATGCCACCCCAAGAGCCGGCTGGAGTTGGTAAGTCACCCATAAGGTGCGCATTCCAGCCCAAGGCTACGACCGCGGCAAAATGGATTGCACGGCTGCGTTTTTCGGTTGCATGCCACCGAAATCGCACCATCAGCGCCAATGTGATTGCCGCAAAAAGGAGACTGCACAACAAACTATGTGTGAATGCATGATGACTGTACCACCATTTGCCCGAATAAACATCATCACCTGATTCGAGATCAAACCAGGTACCAATGGTTGTATCAAATCCGCTCCATTGTGAAATGGCATCAAGATCTGGAAAGGCTCCCGCAAGGCCTCCTGCTAAGAGGGATAGAAGGTAAAACTTGGCTGTCTTTTTTTGTTTCATCGGATTCCACAACACCATTGTGGTGCCCATCAGCATGCCGGATGTGGTGTGAATTAAGATGTCCATTGGTGATCGATAAGTGCTTGAAGTTCGTTGTTGTAATCGTGCTGCAAGTCTTCATGCAATTGAGGAATAATCGTCCTTATTTTTTTGTATTGCATGTCGATGATTTGTGCCAAGGCATTAAATGCGTAATAAGGCACTCCACTGGCCTGTGCCTGTCGCACAAAATGAATGATCATCTGAATTTCAAGTTCCTTCTGTTTGCTGAACTTCGCACATTTGCCGATGTTGCGCAAAATTTTTCGCCATGACTTTTTTATCAAATACCAGTGTTTCTGCGACGATATTTCCTCAAACTGTGCATCTATAGCCGCAAGAACGGTCTGTAGATAGGTGTGTTTATCGTCCTGATCAAACAACAAGTAACCCAAAAATTCCTTATTGTCTTTTTTGTATTTGGCCATGTGGAGGCAATACTCCAAAAGTTCATCAGTGGACTTCGTCTTGAGTTCTTTTTTAATATCGCTGAGGGAATAATCGAACATCGTTGCTCATTTTATTGCCATTAAAGGTATAAAGCTCTGACACATGCAAGGAGATTCGAACAAGTTTTGATCTACAATAAAATGTTGGTTGCTGTGGTCAATTTATTCAATGCCATTGACCACAAGAGGTGTGTTGCCCATTTTCAATTGTTGGCCAATGCTGCAATTTTCGAACTGTTTGCCAAGCGGCGATGCCATAGAGAGGGTCATTACCGTGGTGGAATGGACTTCAATTTTACCCAATGCAATGGCGATAAAAAAGTATCCTTGATCAGTTGAAATAAGTGCTCCAGGACCTCCGGAATGGGAAGGTTCCAGCCATCGCGGTTGTTGCATGATCGATAATTGTTTGAGAATCTGATCTTGTAACTGCTGATTTTGTTCTTGTTCCAATTGAGCCATGGCCATGGCTGTTTCATGTTTGTCCCCGGCCGTTGATTTACCTTGATCTGAGGCACCAGCCCTAACTTCCGATTGTTCCTGCTGCAATTGTTTCAATTTGTTCTGCAGCATCGCCTTGCAAGCTTCTACGACTTCGACTTTGTTCATGCGTTGGAAGTTGTGCTTGTGTGGAGATATCGACGGATGATGTAATGGGTCAAATAAATCATCGGCGTTAAGGCGATGGCTATCGCTAGTTTTAAACTGTAATTGGTGAAAGCGATGCCCCAAAAATCGGCGAGCGGTATTGTACCAGGAGCAATGAACCCGATATACAATACAATAAAACTATCAAACAACTGTGAAACAACTGTTGATCCTGTGCTTCTTAACCAAACCATGCGATTTCCGGTTTTTCGTTTGATCCAGGCAAATAAGGTGG
>JBDKJN010000246.1:0-5344 GCA_039796595.1 Bacteroidota bacterium | reverse complement strand
AGCGCAGGCTATAGTTCGGAGCTTCACGGGTGATAAACACGTCATGGGGATGACTTTCTTTCATGCCAGCACTTGTGATGCGAACAAAATGGGCGTTTTGGAGATCAGTTATGGTTCCGGCGCCGCAATAGCCCATACCAGCGCGCAAACCGCCGATGATCTGATACATGACTTCTTGCACAGAACCTTTGAACGGAACACGTCCGCTGATGCCTTCAGGCACCAATTTTTTAATGTCGTCTTCGGCATCCTGGAAATAACGGTCCTTGCTGCCTTGTTGCATGGCCTCAACACTGCCCATACCACGATATGACTTGAACTTTCGTCCTTCGTAAATGATTGTTTCGCCAGGGCTTTCTTCGGTTCCGGCCAACATACTTCCTACCATAACAGTTAGGCCTCCTCCTGCAAGTGCTTTGACAATGTCTCCCGTGAAACGAATTCCGCCATCTGCGATGATACCTACTGTTTTGTCAGAAATACCTTCTGCCACTTGCATCACAGCAGTCAATTGTGGAACACCAACCCCAGCAATAATGCGCGTAGTACAAATACTACCGGGTCCGATACCGACTTTAACGGCATCTGCGCCAGCTTCGATCAAAGCATTAGCGGCCTGTGCTGTTGCGATATTTCCGACCACAACATCGACCTTGGTGCCATAGGCCTCCTTCACTTTTTTAAGCATTTCGATCACCCCTTTGGAATGTCCGTGTGCGGTATCAATGATGATGGCATCGGCTCCTGCTTTTACGACTGCATCGACGCGTTCCATAGTATCTTGAGTAACACCGATAGCAGCTGCTACACGCAAGCGACCAAATTTATCTTTACAAGAGTTAGGATATTTTTTGAGCTTGATAATGTCCTGATAGGTCATCAACCCCAATAATTTTCCTGTAGCATCTACTACAGGCAATTTTTCGATTTTGTGGGTTTTGAGAATGGCTTCAGCGGCTGCCATATCTGCTGGCTTATCCGTGGTGATGAGATTTTCGGAGGTCATCACTTCAGCGATCGGACGGTCGATGTCTTTTTCGAATCGTAAATCGCGGTTGGTGACAATACCTTTTAAAAGACCAGCATCGTCGATGATTGGAATACCACCGATGCGATTCTCAGCCATTAATTTTAAGGCATCTCCAACAACAGCTTTTAAGGTGAGTGTCACTGGATCTTGGATCATTCCGCTTTCACTTCGTTTCACCTTACTCACTTCTTGAGCCTGACTTTCGATACTCATATTCTTATGAATCACACCTATACCGCCTTGTCTAGCCATCGCAATAGCCATTTCGCTTTCGGTAACCGTATCCATAGCCGCACTCACCACAGGGGTGTTGAGCAGAATATTACGAGAAAAACGGGACTGAATTTTGACTTCGCGCGGTAAAACTTCTGAATAGGCTGGAACAAGTAGTACGTCGTCGTAGGTAAGGCCTTCGCCAATGATCTGCGCCATGAAAATGAATTTACGTCGTTAATAAATTCGTGCAAATATACAACCAAAGCGTCAATCGATCCTAGTGCGGTATTACGCCAAAATCATAAAAAGACAAAAAGGCCATCCGAAGATGGCCTTTTAAATATTGCTTGAAATGTTTTTATGCTTTAGCTAACGCTGGGGCATCCACATCGTCTTTCTTACTAGACCATTTACGCATATCCACAACAATTGGAGATGCGATAAACAATGTTGAGTAAACCCCAGAAATAACACCAATGATCATTGCGAAGCAGAATCCACGGATATCATCACTGCCGAAGATAAACATGATCACCAATGTCAACAATACAGTGAATGAAGTATTGATCGAACGACCGAATGTGCTATTCAACGCATCGTTAATGGTGTTTTCAATTGGTGCATTCTTGCGAACTTTTAGGTATTCACGAATACGGTCAAAGATAACCACGGTGTCGTTGATGGAGTAACCGATTACTGTCAGTATCGCCCCAATGAAGTTCTGGTTGACCTCCAAAGAAATTGGAAGAATACCATACAATAGACTGAAGGCAGCAATTACGATCAAGGCATCGTGTAACAAAGCCACAGATGCACCCAATGCGAAGTCCCATTTTTGGAATCGAATGAAAATATAGATACCAACGCAAATCAATGCAATGATTCCTGATAGGGCAGCTTCTTTGCGGAAGTCATCTGTCATGGTTGGATCCACTTTAAAGTTGTCCTCAATCACATAACCATCTTTTGACGATACTTTGGTGAATGCCTCATCCATTTTACCATAGATTTTGTTCTCTACGCTATCTACTTCAGCGCTGATCATGAAATCTGTGGTAACCTTATAAGCACTCTTGTCATTGTCAATACGTTGAACAGTGCTAGTCGCTGTTTGTCCTTCGTATACCAAAGTTTCTTTCAAACTTGCACGCAAAGCATCTTCGTCAACTGGTTGGTTGAAGGTAACACGCGCAGTAGTACCCCCGGCGAAGTCAACTCCATAGTCGAAAGCGTTGTCGCGAACGAACATAGAAACTACACCAGCAGCAATTATTGCGATTGACAAACCATAGAACATTTTGCGTTTTGCAACAAAGTCATAGTTCATATTGGTGAACCAATCTTTGGTGATATTGCTATAGAATGTGATTTGTTTTTTGTTCTCCAAACGGCGATACAAAATCAAACGTGAGATCAAAAGAGCAGTGAAAAGTGTAGTGAAAATACCGATCAAAAGGGTAGTTGCGAATCCACGAATTGGACCGCTACCGAAGAAGAACAGGACAAGACCCGTGATAAAGGTAGTCACGTTACCATCTATGATCGCTCCAAGTGCTTTTACGAAACCATCTTTCATCGCCGCTGAAATTCCTTTACCTAGGCGCAATTCCTCTTTCACACGTTCGTAGATCAATACGTTCGCATCTACCGCCATACCCATAGTCAATACAATACCTGCGATACCAGGAAGTGTCAAGGCACCTTCGAAAGAAACCAATGCACCAATCAAGAAGAACAAGTTAGCAATCAACGCGATGTTGGCTGCAAATCCCGCCCATGCGTAATAGAAAATCATGAACAGAAGAATCGCGATAAAGGCAGCGATGAAACTGATGATACCGGATTGGATGTTTGCTTTACCAAGTGTTGGTCCAACGATTTGTTCGTTGATGATGCGTGAAGGAGCAGGAAGAGAACCAGCTTTCAAAAGAGCAACCAATTCTTGTGCTTCTTTCATGCTTTCATTTGTATTCGCGCTACCAAATGTAATTTGTGAGCTACCGTTAGGGATTTCACCGTTTACATTAGGCGCTGTGATCACCTGGCCGTCCATTACGATTGCAATCGGACGATTAGAGTCAGCAGCATTTTTACGAGTCATTTCACGCCAAATAGCAGAACCATCGCTATTCATAGACATGCTTGCGATAACCTCTCCAGTGAATGGGTCAAAATCTTGATACGCATTTACGATCGAACGACCATCCAACTCAGCTTTACCACGCATGCTTTCATCACGAATGGCGTACAAAACAGCAATATTGTCTTGCGGGCGAGAAGACCACATCAAACGCAAGTCACCAGGGAGGATGTTGCGAGACTCCGCTTTATTCAAATAGGTATTGATCTCAGCTGTGTCACTCACAGCAGCGTAACCTGCTACAGCAGACTTGCTTTGGAAGTTCAATTGAAGTTTACGCAAAGGATATTTACGTGCCTTATCTGTTTCGCTCAACAAGCTATCAGGCTTCACGTTTGGATCTTTGTACACATTGATGATAGAGTCTTTCTGCGCCTGAGACAACCCTTCAGCTTTAAGTGCTACACTCATCAAAGAATCCTTCTGCGGTTGCATTGGGTCCTGCGAATACAAATCTGGAGCAGTTAGTTTACCAATAGAGCTATAAACCTCCATCAATTTACCCAAGAAATCGTCAGTGCGGTAAGTATCCCAGAATTCGAGGTTAGCAGTTGCCTTCAAACGATTACGGATTTCCGCTCCATTTGTGATACCTGGTATTTCTACGATAATACGACCGGTCATGCTTTGCTTTTGAACAGTAGCCTGAGCGATACCTGTAGCGTCAATACGCTTTAGAATGATTTTTTCAGTGTTGTCAATCGCATCGTTTGCTTCTTTGCGCAAAATGTCCAAAACATCGTCATCGCTAGAGTTTGGTGCAAACATGCCTTTGTTGTCCATGTTATCGAAGATGCGCCACAATTCCAATTTGGAAGTGTTGTTCTTATTCCATGCCGCCTCAAACAAGGTGATGAAATCAGAGGTAGAAGACTTACGAGCTTCTTTTGCGTCCTGGATAGACTTGCGGAATGTTGCATCGGTATTGTCACCGCTCAACGCGATCAAAAGATCTGGGATCGAAACTTCGAGGGTAGCACTCATACCACCTTTAAGGTCGAGACCAAGATTTAGCTGCTTAGCACGCAAATCACTGTAAGTCGTTCCAAAAACGGGATAAGCTTCCGCGTTAGAGCTATCTTTTAAGGCCTTAGCGTATAGGTCCGCCAAAGCTGTTGAGTAGCCTGGCTTGTCTTCGGTGAAACCTGCACGGTCTAATGAGTCTTTAGCCAGTTCCTTGATTGTGGTTTCATAACGGCTGGCAAAAAAACTGAATGACAGCTGGTAAGCAACTGCCAATGAGAGAAGGATTACGAAAATCCAAAGAATAGATTTATTCTGCATGAACGGAAAGAAAAATGAGTTCTATCTTTTACAAAGTCGGCAAATATAAGCGACTCGCATGTATTTTAATCAAAGGTTTTTTAATTCGCACAAACAGGGCAAATGCGCTGAATTGCGAAGGCTTCTTACGTAACAAAGGCCAAAAATGGTTGCATATTAACAAATGAAAAGCACCGCTGATGGCGATGCTTCTACATGTATATCTTCAAGACAAGTTGGCTAATGCACAAACTCTATTAGCCGTTAAGGCCATCGGCTTTCGCACGCTTCAAAGCTGCTGACAAGCCAATCTTGTTGATGATGCGCATCGCCTTTGCTGTTACACGCATCTCTACCCAACGATTTTCTTCAGCAAGCCAAAAACGCTTGTATTGCAAGTTAGGGTAAAACTTACGTCTTGTTTTGATGTTCGAGTGAGAAACGCTATTACCGCTAATGGTACCTTTCCCTGTAATTTCACAAACGCGTGCCATTGTCTTTTATATTAATTGTAAACGTTGCCGAATTTTTTTTCGGGCTGCAAAGAAACAACAATTTTTTGATCTAACAAGCATCCGTTCGCAAAATTTCTTTCCGCAAGTGATTTAGGGCATAATTTGAGGCTACCTGAATAGTACGGTCGCGGCTTCTTCCCAACACTTCTTTTATGGAAAAATCACCATAAGCACTTGATA
>JBDKJN010000245.1:0-6590 GCA_039796595.1 Bacteroidota bacterium | reverse complement strand
ATGAAGGAGATGACCCTGAGGATTCGTCACAATGGAGAGTCGGTTACCGCATGGTAGCTTATGAATCACTTGTTCAAATCCGCAGCAACGTCTCAGGCAGCAGTGTAGTCGCTGATCGATTTAGAAACCAGGAGGTTGATTTCGTCGTTCGACATGATAATTATTCCATTTACGATTTCCAAAATGAATTGCACGTTGGGATTTTACAAAACATGAATTGGAGTACGCTCAACACTTCGCTGCACCCGATTTTCATCAACAACAATCAACTCACCTACGATTTTAATTCAGGAGAGAATACCTTTGGAGGAGGTGCCGAATATCGCAACTTCGAATTCAAGAGTTTACAATACCAAAGTAGCGCAGTCGATCATTTGGAAAAACATGACGATGGTTACCACCTTTTTCTCCGCACCGATCAAGCGACAGGTCAACGCGCACAAAGTTCAGGCAATGATCTGAATGGCAGTTTTTATATCATGAATGATGACGCAGAAGATCGCAACCTCGAAGGCGAATATGTCCAGATTCATTTTTCATTGGCCTTGAAAGAACAAAAGGACACTCGCGTGTATTTGGATGGGCAGTATTTCCGCACTTTGTCGGCTTTGCCTGAGTTGCAGTACAATGAAACGACCAATCGATATGAAGTAACCGTTTTGATTAAACAAGGCTTTATCGACTATCGATATATCACTGAAGATTTGTATTCGGCCATTCGTTCATGTTCAATAACGGAAGGACAGAGTTCGGGTACAGAAAACAACTATCACATCATAGTTTACAATCGTGACCGATCGACAGGACATGACCGCATTATTGGCTTAACTGCCGACAATAGCGTTCGGTAAATCTATCGGAACATCCACTACAAGCCCTTCATCCGCCAACATCACCTGGCCAAATATCTCCGTAGCCTCTTCCACGAATTTGGTCTCGTCCCTATATCTTGAACTGTAATGACCCAATAACAAACGTTTGGCGTTAGCACGTTTTGCTATTTCGGCGGCCTCTCGTGCCGTGGAATGGAACGTTTGAGCGGCCCGCAATTTTTCACTCTCCAAAAACGTTGATTCATGATATAGCAGATCGACGTTTTTAATGCGTTCGGATAGTTCCGGATAAAAAGCTGTATCGCTGCAGTAAGCATAGCTTCGAGGAGGCGGAGGCACCGTGCACACTTCGCTGTTTTTCACCACCTGGCCGTTATCCAAGGTCACATCCAGCCCCTTTTTCAAAAGTAAAATTTGAGATGGCATCAATTGATATTCATCAATGGCCCATTTGTTCACTTTTAATGGGCGTTGTTTCTCCATGAATAGATATCCAGTACAGAAGATTCGGTGTTTTAACGGCAACGAATAAACAAGAATTGTGTGATCTTCATAGATCAGACGTTTATCATCATCCTGAGTTGGCACAAACTCCACCTCATAAGATAATTGAGTCGCGGATAAATCAAGATTAATTTGAATCAGTTGTTCAAGAGCTGGAGGCCCAAATACTTTAAGTTTTTGTTTGCGGCCAAGAAGATGCATGCTGCTCATAAGCCCTACCAAACCCAGATAGTGATCACCGTGTAAATGCGAAATAAACACAGCAGATATTCTCTGAAACCCAAACCCGTATTTGCGGCATTGCAGTTGCGTTCCTTCGCCACAATCTACCATAAACAATTTATCATGCAAGTTGATCACTTGCGCCGACGGGTGATGGTGCAAAGTTGGCGTCGCAGCGCCACAACCAAATATGAATATCTTAAAAGTCATTCCTTCCAACCACCATCATTAAACCCAGAATTTGCAGTTCAAATTCTACTGCAAGCCAAAATCACCGCTAAATATAGCACTTCCTCGATTTTTCTCGTTGAAATAGGAGCAACTATTTCTTCCTCAAAAAATCTTGCGGGAGCGCTTTATTTTATTGTGCTTTTGCCTTTCGCTACGAATTGAATTGCAAAATCTGGGTTAAACACAAATATGATGGATAAAAAAAACCGTCGTGTACTCTACAACGACGGTTAGTATAAATTCCGTTGAGTGCAATTTGTTTAATGTTGCACCAACATTTTCTTCGTCATTTTTCGGTCGCCCACAGTGACACTATACAAATAGATCCCAGGCGCAAATTCATCCGTTGGAATAATTTGCAAATTCTCACCACGACGTGCATTAAATGTGCGATCCAAAACCTTTTTACCCATCAAATTCGTAACGGTAATGGAGGCCATTTCTGCTTTAGCCAAATCAAACTTCATCGTTGTGGATTGATTGGCTGGATTTGGATAATTTTCAAGGGTCAAGATGTTTTGACTGATGTTAAGATCAGCAACAGCTATTTCACTCAACACATCTAAAGTATACCCTTCAAAAGTGTATGCAATGGCCTGGCCCGTGAAGAAGTAAAAATAGACCGTAACATGGATGGTCACGGGAAAGCTACCAACGGTATTTGGAACACCAGAGATATCGCCGCAATAAGCATTTCCTGCTAAAAACATACAGGGGTTTGGAGAGTCTCCATTGTTATTGCAAGTAACACTCATGCCTAGCGCGGATATATTCACGTCAGAAACACCATTAAAATAAGTGATGCTGTCTAAGCTAATCGAATCGATAGCCAATTGAATACCTACAAAAGTTGAATCGACATCAGAGACAGAAGTCGGTGCTTTCACATATACCTGATCATTATACATGATGTTTAGGTACCCCGTAACAAAATTCTCACCTACGGTAGGATCAGGGCTTACGCCAAAAGGTTCGTTGCCCCAATCGTGATCCAAAGGATTGCAAAGTTGAGCGAAGCCCATAGACCCAATAAGAGTAAATATAAGAGCGAAAAGATGCTTCATTCGATTATTGAATATCACGTTCAACTTCTTCCATGTAAACCAAATCGATGGCTTCATTTTGAGTTGGCGTTATTTTTAATACAGTTTCCAGTTGTGAGATGGTTATGATTTTTTGCACACCCGTTTGCAAGCCGCAAAGCACAAACGAACCATTGCTATCACGGCAAAGTCGGTTTGCAACCAATACAGCGCTCAATCCAGACGAATCGATGTAACGGGTTTCAGACATATCGAGCACGATGTTCTTGTGACCAGTTTTATTCAACATCACGATTTCGCTTTTCAACTCCGGTGCATGCACAGCATCGAGCTTTTCGATTTTGGTTGATACAACCACCACTTTATCTTTAGTATCTATTGTATACTTCATAATTACACGGTTTGCGCCAAAGATACTAAAATTCCACTGAAATTCTACCTTTCAACGTTAAAATTGACCACCTACAAGTTTGATTATTCTTAGACTTTACCAATCAATTGCAAATATTCTTGTTCCGATAGGATTTCAATACCCAAGTCTTCTGCTTTCTTCTTCTTCTCTGGTCCCATTTTATCGCCAGCAATAACCAAACTTGTTTTCTTCGATATTCCACTTACAATTTGACCTCCATTGGCTTCAACGCTGGTTTTGATTCCATCCCTCGAAAAATGCTCAAAAACACCGCTCACCACGACTGTTTTTCCCTCCAAAACAGAAGACTCTTTTTGCACTTGTTGTGATGCATCAACTTCCAATTGGACACCAGCGCTACGAAGTTGTTCCAACCATTGACGATGTTCAGGCTTTTCCAGCCAAGACAGAACGGATGCAGCTATCTTTTCGCCAACTTCTTCCACGGATAAAAGTGCCTCAAGATTTGCTTGGGCGATGGCTTCCATGGATTGAAAAGCCTTAGCCAATTTTTTGGCCACTGTTTCACCAACAAAACGAATCCCTAAGGCAAATAACACCCGCTCAAAAGGCACTGACTTGCTTTGTTCAATTCCTGCCAGTAGGTTCTCAACTGATTTTTTTTGCAAGGAACGCTTCTTAATTTCTTCATCTTCACCAACGACAAATTCAAGTCCAATTAAAGCATCACCTTTTAGAGAATAGATATCAGCATAATTCTGCAGCAAACCAGCACGAAACAGACCGCTTACCGTTTCTGATCCAAGACCTTCCACGTTCATCGCTTTACGACTCACAAAATGCTCTATTTTGCCAATTCGCTGCGGATCACATCCATCTTCATTTGGGCAATAATGCTGCGCTTCGCCTTCTTGCCGCACCAATTCCGAACCACATTCTGGGCATGCTGAAATAAATGTGATGGCCACGCGGTTAGGGTTTTCAATGGACGTATCAACTCCAGTAATTTTTGGAATAATCTCCCCTCCCTTTTCCACAAACACATGGTCACCAATGGCCAAATCTAATTTTTTGATTTGATCCGCGTTGTGCACGGACGCCCGTTTGACGGTGGTTCCAGCTAGTACAACCGGTTGCAAATGCGCCACAGGAGTAATGGCTCCGGTTCGCCCAACCTGATAGCTTAATCCCAAAAGTGGTGTGCTTACGCTTTCCGCCTTGAATTTATATGCAATGGCCCAACGCGGACTTTTAGCAGTTAACCCCAACTCATGTTGATCATTGTAGGCATTGAGTTTTATTACTATCCCATCGATGTCGAAAGGCAATTCATGCCGCTGTTGATCCCAAAAAGAAATGAAGTCTGTAATACCCTCCACTGACTTTGCAACTTCAAAATACCTGGTATAAGCCATTGGAGTCTTAAATCCCCAACTCATCGCAGCACGCATAGCCTCTTCATGGCTATTAAAAGGGAGGTTCTCGCCCATAACGGCATACAAGAAACAATCCAATCCTCTTTTGGCAACCTCGGCAGAATCCTGTTGCTTTAGCGTCCCGGCCGCCGTGTTACGCGGATTGGCATACAATTCTTCTCCGGATTCAGCGCGCTCTGCATTGAGCCGATCAAAAACAGCCCTTGGCATAAATACTTCACCACGAATTTCGAAACGGGGAGGGAAGGAACCTGTCAACTTCAATGGTATTGATCGAATAGTTCGGGCATTTGGCGTAATGTCTTCACCCACTTCACCATCACCACGGGTAAGAGCACGCACCAAAATACCATTCTCATACAACAGAGAAATCGCCAATCCATCGTATTTCAATTCAAGAGCAAACTCGTGCTGATGCTGAGAAAACAAATCATCAGAGCCAGTCAAAAGTTTCGTTGCTCTATGTTCCCATTCTATAATTTCTTCTTTGCTATAGGTATTGCTTAAAGAAAGCATGGGATAAGTATGCTTCACCTTCTCGAACCTATCGGTGATATCACCTCCTACCCTCTTCGTAGGCGAATGTGCAAGAACCCATTCTGGATGTGCATTCTCCAACCGCAGCAGTTCCTCCAACAATTGGTCAAACTCATAATCACTAATTTTCGGTTGATTCAATACATAATAATTGTGGTTGTGCTCATTTAAAACACGAACTAACTCCTGAATACGCTCTTGTGCTGACATGACGCGAAAATACACGGTTTGACGGATCAAATACCCATCTTAGCATGGCTTGTGAAAAACAAATTCCGACCGATCCCACGCTAGCTGAACACACCTATAAGTTTAGTACAACTCTTTAATTTCGGGGTTGAATTGCCCCCTGATAAGTTTGAATAACTGCACCCTCAAACGCAGAATCGCCACAGGTGCATTGTAGATTGCTCTTGCTTCCGCCGGTGTTTTGCGCATATATCGATATCCTACCCCGCCACCTATACTCACCCACCAATTGATGTTATAATAAACACAAGAACTAATTTCAAGTGGTTTCACCGGAGTTTGTCTTAGCGGATACCATTTCTCATCATTGAGCGTCCGATAGAATCCAGAGACAACACCTGAGCCCAAATGGATCGTAGAAAACCATTCCCATTTTCTACTCAAAAAAAGTACCCTTTCATAATAAATAGACGCATAATTTAGATTCAGCACAGCATCGGTGATACTTGTGTCAATCGATGGTAACTCGGGCAAATAAACGCCTTCGCTAAAACCAAAAACGCCGATACCGAAACGATGAATTCTCCGATATTCCAATCCAATTCGCAGTCCACCAAGCTTGGCACCTTGACTACCCACGGCAGTTTGTCGAGCGTCGAATGAAACTTCAATTTTTCTTTTTTTCATTGGTGATTTGATGACCTTTGGGCCATTGATCAACATAACGGTATCGACATAATTATTAGCCTTTTGCGCATTCGCATTCGGGAAAGAATACAAAAGAGTAAACAAGTTAAGCAGAATGCAGATACCAAGTTTCGACATGTCACAAATATGAACCTTTCGGAGGTTTCAACGCAGTCTATACATGTATTTTTATCCACCGCGAGCATGCTCGAATGTAGAAGAACAACCAACAAGAGCGGATTCATTGTATTTTTGCGCTCCTCAAAAAAAAATTCATGGCATTAAAATGTGGTATTGTTGGTCTTCCGAATGTAGGTAAATCAACCCTTTTCAACTGTTTGAGCAACGCAAAAGCAACTGCTGCAAATTTCCCTTTTTGTACAATTGAACCCAACGTCGGCACCATTACCGTCCCAGATGAACGTTTGAATGTTTTGCGTGATTTGGTAAAAACCGAAAAGGTGATACCTACCACGATTGAAATCGTTGATATCGCAGGTCTTGTAAAAGGTGCAAGCAATGGTGAAGGTCTGGG